>JACXVH010000258.1 GCA_014763515.1 Flavobacteriaceae bacterium | reverse complement strand
ATTGATTTTTCGTGTTTGTCATAACCCAAATGAGCATCTAACTCGCCATTTAAGATAGCTTCTAATCCACGCTTTTGCAGTTGGGCAAGAAAACCATTTTAGGTCTTCGCCTGTTTTGAATTGCTTTAAGAATTCATCCGATAATAAATCTTCTTTTTTCATAAGATTGTGTAAAATTTAAAATTAAACAAAAAAATAATGGGGTTTTAAAACCCCATTATTTTTTCTACTTACACAGTTTATGTTATAGTACCCACAAAAAATTTACTAATGTCTATTATTGCTTCTATTGGTGGAATTTCAATGTATTTGGTTAATTTGAGAGAATTTGAATCCAAATTGCTAAACCTTTTACTATTTCTATTTAGCATTGTATTGTTTTTATTCTTTTTGTGGATTGGAACAATCTTAGGCTTAGATGGAACACTCTGGAATTAATAAAAAAGGGATTACTATTGGTAATCCCTTTTATTAAGTTTATTTTCCATCAACATAATCCTGTAGGTAAGAAAAACGCTTTGTTAAATTTCCATTTTCAGTAATTTTGGCTCTTTCTAAAATACCATCAGCATCATTATTGAAAAATGCAGGAATAACTCTTTCTAAAAATACCTTACCGAAACCTTCACTTGCATCTTTAGGTAATTCGCAAGGCAAATTATCTACAGCCATAACTACAATTGCAGCAGGATGGGTAAAAGGTACTTCTTTATGTTCACTTGGTAAATATCCATAAATTGGCTCTGCTATTGTACTTGAACGTATTGTACAAGCAACAGGACCATCAATATCACACGAAATATCAGCTACTACTTTTAATTTACATTTTGGCGAACGCAACATTTCTCTGGTTAAGATAACTGGAGCATTATTACCATAAAAATGTCCTGCCATAAAGATATCAGATACATTAGAATACTTTTCAAAATCTGAAGTATACTCTAACGGATTATTATAAAAATCATATTTATCTAGAACTCTTCCGTCTTTACGTTTATTGTAATCTAAAACATCTATTTGGGTGTAAACGGGTTGATCGTAACTTTTACTTATATAATCCTCTGGAGAAACTTGTTTTATTTTCATTGCATCAAGCATTTCCTTAGCGCCAAAAGCAACCTTTCCACTTCCTGTAAGAACAATTTTAATATTTGGTAATCTATTTTTTCTTAATCTTTCAATTAAAGCTTTTTGATCAGGTAGCGTTTCTGCTTTAGGAATATCAAACAATTCAAATTTAGTTCCAAATGCTCTAATACCATTGTATGCACCGACGATACCAGCATAACGTCCAAATCCGATTAAACGTGAATTATTTTTATCAACAATTGTTTCATGATCAAATAATTCTATATTTTTTTCTAAAACTGATTTAAGTAATTTTCTGTTATAAGGTTGCTTTTTAATAGTGTGAGAAAAGAAAAAGTATTTTTTATTTGGAATAAGTGCTTCAACTGGAACTTCTTTCACTCCAATTAAAACATCACAATCTAATAAATTTTCAGAGATTGAAATTCCTTTTTCGATATAAGCATGGTCGTTAAAAACTCTTACATCAGACGATTCTACAACAATTTCAGCTTGTGGATATTTTGTTTTAAAATTTACTAATTCATCAGGAGAAAAAACAACTCTTCTATCGGGAGGGTTTTTTCGTTCTTTAATAATTCCGAATTTCATTTTTTAGGTGTAGTTTGATTGTACCGCAAATATAACATTCGCAAAAGGTTTCTGCAATATTTTTTTATTTTCAATTAAAAACAGTAATTTTGGATCAGAAATTGCTTTACTGATAAATGATTTATTTACAGTTACACATTAAAAACTGGGGTCGACTGGTTTTGACAGCGAGTGGAATTGTTTAGTAAGCACGCCGAGCCAAGTATGGTAAGCTCGTAAATATCTGCTATACGAACTTTAAACGGCGAAAATAATTACGCTTTAGCTGCTTAATCTGAATTATAGTAAGATTTGCCTAGTTCCTACCAGGTAGGAAAGCTAGATTCTCCTCAAAAGCCTTGGTTTATGGCGTTTGGTTATGGGGAACCGTAAAAGTAAACCTAGAAGTGGTAAAGCTTTAAATCCACTTTGACACTTGTAAAGCTAAGCTAAAAGTGACGGTTTTCAGTCTAGCTTTTAGTCGAAAATCTAAGTGAAGACTAAGCGTGTAGAAAGCTCTTCGATTGCTTGTTTGGACCCGAGTTCGATTCTCGGCGACTCCACTAACAACAAAAAAAGCCACTCAATTGAGTGGCTTTTTTTGTTGTTATTATCTATCGTTTTAATGAAAAATGTGCTTTAAACTCTTTCATTATTCCATTCTCTTCAT
>JACXVH010000257.1 GCA_014763515.1 Flavobacteriaceae bacterium | reverse complement strand
GCATCGTAAAAATCTAAATTTTCTGCTTCCATTTTTTGTTCTACCGCACTTGCAATATGGTCGAGCATTTCCATACGAATGTCGTAGTAAATAACTTCGCTGTTTTTTAAATAATTGTCTATGAATTTTATTTGCTCTTTATTTAAACTCATCTTAATAACTCAATTTAGGATTTACAATAGTTTGCATATTTTTAATAAATTCTTCTAATTCCGCTAAACGGTTAGCGGTTTCTACCGTTCCTTTTTCGGTAAGTTTATAATACTTTCTTAATCGATTATCTACTTTTTCTACCTCAACATCAAGCAATCCCTCTGCTTCTAATTTGTGCAAAGCTGGGTACAAAGCACCTTCAGTAATATTCAATTCGCCTTTGGTGATTTCTTTTACTTTTTGGGTAATTTCATAACCATACATTCTGCCTTTTTCTTCCAAAAGTTTCATGATTATGGTATTTAAACTTCCTTTATATAATTGAGAATTTTTCATAAGTATAAAATTTCAAAACAAATATATGCATAATTTTCTTATGTATAAAAATCTTAGGTATATTTTTTTAAAAGCCTTTCTTCTATCATCTTTTCTCTATTTTCTAAAGAATAACGTATTTTTGTAAAAATGTTTCAAAAATGTCGCAATTTTATAAATTACACATAAAAGAGGTAAGAAGAGAAACACCAAGTACTGTTTCTGTTGCTTTTACAATTCCTTTAGAGTTTCAAGATTTTTATAAGTTTACTGCGGGTCAGTATGTTACTTTAAAACTAACATTAGACGGAGAAGAAATTCGAAGAGCGTATTCTATTTGTTCTTCACCTAATAGCGGAGAACTTCGAGTAGCAATTAAAGCTGTTCCAAATGGTAAATTTTCGCAATTTGCAAACAAACAATTACAAGCTGGTCATGTTTTAGATGTTAGTGTTCCTGAAGGAAAATTTATTTTCGAACCTAAAGACAAACAAAGAAGTATTGCCTTATTTGCCGCAGGAAGTGGTATAACTCCCATTTTATCTATTGCAAAAAGTGTTTTAGAAGACGAAAGCAATAGCACTGTTTTATTAGTTTATGGAAACAAATCTGTTGAAGAAACTATTTTTCATCAAGAAATTCAAGACTTACAACAAAAATATATGGGTCGCTTAATTGTAGAATATGCTTTTACAGCAAAACCATCAGGTGATTCTTATTTTGGAAGAATTGATAAATCAATAGTTAATAATGTTCTTTTTAACAAACACAACGAAATTTCTTTCGACAAATTCTATGTTTGTGGTCCAGAAGAAATGATTAACACGGTAAGCAATACACTTAAAGAACACAATGTTCTAGAAAAAGATATTAAATTCGAACTATTTACAACTCCAAGTTCATCAGGAAAAGAAATTGAAACAGGTAATGGACACACTAAAATTAAAGTAATTTGTGATGGCGACGAACAAGAATTCGAAATGAGCCAAAAGCAAACCGTTTTAGAAGCAGCACTAAAACAAGGAATTGATGTGCCTTATTCATGTCAAGGAGGAGTTTGTAGCAGTTGTATTTGCAGGGTTACTGAAGGAAAAGCCGAAATGAAAAAGAATCAAATTTTAACAGATTCTGAAATTGAAGAAGGATTAATATTATCTTGTCAAGCTATTCCAACTACGACAAGTATTACAGTAGATTTTGATGATATTTAATTAAAAAGGAGCTAGTTAAGCTCCTTTTTAATTTTATCTATAACTGTTTCTGGTAAAATGCTTCGCATAGCCTCTTCATAACCTTCTACTTTTTTATTTCCATAAACCGATGTAGGCAACAACGGATATTGAGTTCTATCTGAAGTCAAACAAAAATCATCTGGTTGATTAAACGGTTTGAAACCAGCATAAGGATGCGTAGCGCCCCAAAGTGTAATTACTTTTACACCTAACATAGCTGCAATATGTGCATTTCCTGAATCCATAGAAAGCATAATGTCTAAATTAGAAATTACTTCTAACTCTTGTTTAAATTTAAGTTTTCCAGCTAAAACGATTACATTTTCATGTTGGTTTTGTAATTGATTCAGTAACTGAATTTCTTTTTCACCACCACCAAATAAAAAGATTTTATGATTGCTGTTTTCAGCTAAACCATCTATTACTTTTTGCATTAAATTTTGCGGATAAACTTTACTCTCATATTGTGCAAAAGGTGCAATTCCAATCCAATTTTGAGTTTTTCCTCCAGATATTTTAAGAATTTCATTTTCGGTTGCAGCAACTTTTTTTCCACTTAAAGCGAATAACGTACGAACTACTTTAGAACGTAGCACATTATGCAAATCGGCAACTGCATCGATATTTAGTTTTCTTAAATCTGAAAATAATCGAAGTAAACCTAAAAATCCTTCATGTCGCTTATTTAAATCAACTCCGAAAAAAATCACATTTGGAATTCCGTCAAAAAAAGGTTGAAAAAAAGGTCTGGAAACTACTGTGATTTTCACTTCAGGATATTGCAAAAGTAAGGCTCTCAACACAGGAACGGTCATTGCAACATCGCCCATAGCTGAGAGTCTTATTACTAAAATATGTTTTGGTTTAGACATCAGATTATTTCTTGATTTAATCCGTTGTCTTTCTTTTGAATGTTTTTAATTGTCATTAAACCATCAATGTGTTCGTGAAGAGATGGGTCTATATTGTTCATCATAGGATCTAAAATAAAATCCACACCTTCTTTTCTGGCAAATTTTGCAACTGGAACAAAGTCACTATCTCCAGCAATTAAAATTATTTGTTGAACTTGTTCCTTAAATGAAAGAGTTGCTATATCTAATCCTACCTTCATATCAACACCTTTTTGGTTTAAAGGAAATTCAATGTCGTCAAATTTCAAATCTGAGATTTTAATTTCACCTTCTAATAAAGGTTTAGTGTATTTTGGTTTTATTTGCCATTCTCTGGAACTATTTTTTAAAAATCCCAATCGTAAAGCAATTTTTCTTTGCTTTTTTAATTCTGTGAATAAAGCATGACGAAATTTATATAAATCAGTGTTTTTGAAACTTACCGATTTACCTGAAATTGGATTTTTTGAATCACCATCAAAAGGTTCTGCATCATAATAAAAAATTCTATACAATTCAGTTGGTGGTAAATTATATCGTAGTCTATAACTATTTATTTTCTGAATATGCTTAAAGCAATATAAAACAATATTTTTTGCCATTATTTCAGGAGTATCCGAACTTTCAAATCCTTTAATATACTTGTATCTTCGAATAAAAAACCCTCCATCTATTAAAATTGCTGTTTTCATAAATATATAGGTAAAAAAAATGTCCAAAGTCAGTATTTGTCGCTATTAATACTTTAGACTGGAAAAATCTAAAGCTGACAAATCCGCTCATTGGACGTTATATAAGTCACAAAGTTATAGCTTTTTATTTTAAAAAGCAAAATTTATGCCGCTATTTTTTATTTTGATACAACACTGGGTTTAATTCCTCATCGTTGTACATTTTCATTTGTTT
>JACXVH010000256.1 GCA_014763515.1 Flavobacteriaceae bacterium | reverse complement strand
AAAATTAATTTATTGGCTACAATTTTATCTCCATTTTGAGTTACTACACCTTCAACCTCATTATTCTTAATCAAAATATCGGTTACTTTGGTATCGAATAAAACTTGTCCGCCACAAGCTATAATTTTTTCGCGAATATCTTGAATAATTTGAGGTAATTTATTGGTACCAATATGAGGATGCGCTTCTACCATAATTTCAGGAGTTGCTCCATAAGCTACCAACAATCGTAAAATTCTATCTACATTACCACGCTTTTTTGATCTTGTGTACAATTTTCCATCAGAATATGTTCCTGCACCTCCTTCTCCAAAACAATAATTTGATTCCGGATTTACTATTCCATCTCGGTTTATAGCTTTCAAATCACGACGACGACCTCTTACATCTTTACCTCTTTCTAGAACAATTGGCTTTAAACCTAACTCAATTAATTGAAGCGCTGCAAAAAGCCCGGCTGGACCAGCTCCTACAACAATTACCTCTTGAGCATTTGTAACATTAGGATAATCAGGTAATTCAATTTTTGTTTCAATATAAGGCTCGCCAACTAAAAACACATTGGCTTTAATATTTATTTTTATACTACGTTGACGTGCATCTATAGAACGTTTAACAACATCAACTTTTTGAATTTCTTTTGGTGAAACCTGAAAAAGTTTAGCTACATGTTGAACTAGCATGCTTTCATTTGCAGCTACTTCAGGTGAAACTTGAAATTGAAATTCGCGTGGCATTTTAATGTTTATTCGTTTATTTGTTGTTCGATAATTTGTTGCAAAAATAACTATTTATAAGATTGCTTCGTAACTTTGCGGCTTTCAAACTTAGAGAAATGCGAAAAATAAAACTGATTTGGGATTTTAGAGGTGCTGCAGCATCAAGAACTGCTGAACACCATGAAATACATTTAAAAGAATTTTTAATTAAAGAAAATTATCATTTACAGATAACGGGTTTTACGGAAATAAACGATATGTATGCTGTTGCATATGTTGTAGTTGAAGAAAAAGATTTGTTGACTTTTAGAGATACCCTAAAACCTCATAGGGGTGAGGTTTATCAATGAATACATAAAAAATGTCACTCCGACTAAAGGAGGAGTCTCATAATCTTTTGATGAGATTTCTCACTTTGTTCGAAATGACAAATTTATTTTTTAAAATAATATTTAAAACTAAAAACTAATTAAGCAGCATCTTTTTGCTCTTCTTCAGTAGTAGTTGCAGGTTCTTCAGTATTTTCTGTATTTAAACCATTTTAATTTGGTCTAATTTTTCATTTAAAGATTCTTCGCTTACCCCATCTTCCTTCATTTTACGTTTTTTACACGTTTCACATAAGTCGGTAATTCCTCTAGTTTCTTTTGCATTTGCAACAGTTCGTTCCGTTTGAAACAGAAGCTCTATTTTTAATATGATAACAGTCTTCATATAAATGGTATTTACCTCCAGCAGATGTACAATACACATTATTAGTTCCTGTTAAAGCTTCCACCATATTGGTTTCTTCAGTATATTTTTCTACAGATGCCATATTCGATTCAAAACCTCCAATTCCAGCAATTACAAGTGCAATACCAGCAATACTTCCAAGAATTGCTTTACTTTTTCCGTCTACTTTTTTATTTGTTAGAATAAAAATGATTAAAGGTAAAAAAGCGACAAATGCCATAACTACCCCTAACTGATTTTGCATGTAGAATAAGAATTTGTTTTTCTCTGAAGGTGGATCTAATCGGTTTGATTTTTTCCACAAAACTGAACCAGTAAAAACAAATACTAAATCTAAAACAATAAGTCCAATTACCCATGCATTTACTGGAGATTTACCAGCATTTACAGCACTAAGAAACATATGAATTGCAAAAACTTGGGCAACTATTGCTCCCAACCATAATAAACCTGCAAATAAACGAAACTGACCTGCTTGACTTTTAGCTTCTTCAGTGGGTTTCCAAACATTTTGATTTTCTGAAATAAAAATTTTAATTGTTAATAGTTTATAGTTAGTTGTTTATAGTTAGTTGTTTATAGTTAGTTGTTTATAGTTTAATATTAAATTGTATAATTGACACATTGCCTAATTATCTAATTGGCTACTTCGCTAATGAATTTTATTCGCATTAATCGAAGTTCTTCGGTATCATAATCTCCGTCAAATTCTTTTAATGCTTCTTCTATTTTATCTGATTCAGAATCCATAAAGTAATCGTGAATTTCCTCTTGTTGGTCTTCGTCTAAAATATCATCAATCCAATAACTAATGTTCAATTTTGTTCCAGAATAAACAATTTGCTCCATAGCTTTAAGTAGTTCATCCATTTCTAAACCTTTC
>JACXVH010000255.1 GCA_014763515.1 Flavobacteriaceae bacterium | reverse complement strand
AAAAAGGTTACCTTGCAATATTCCGTTTTTGATGTTTTAGAATGTAGTTATCCAGAAGGTTTTTTTGATGCTGTAGTTTTAATTTTTGCACATTTTCCCTCTGAAATTAGAAAAAAAGCGCATCAAAAAATACAATCTTTCTTAAAACCAAATGGGAAAATACTGTTTGAAGCTTTCACTAAAGAACAATTAAATTATAGTTCAGGAGGTCCAAAAGAAATATCAATGCTTTTTTCAGAAGAAGAAGTTAAAGATGAATTTAATTTAGTATCTTTTGATTTTTTAACCAAAGAAATTGTATCGCTAAATGAAGGTCCGTATCATCAAGGTAAAGGTTCAGTTATACGATTTTTAGCAACTAAAAATGCAGAAAACCAGTAAAGATTATTTATTTGTTGGTGTCCAATTTATTTTATTTGGATTGTATGTTTTTGATTATTTTGAAAGATTTAAAACAATAGCTTTTCTACATTATTTAGCTTTAATACTTGCAATATTAGGTTTTTTAGTAGCGCTATTTTCTGTTTTTAATCTAGACCGAAATCTTACGGTTTATCCAACGCCAAAAAGTAATTCCAATCTAATTACATCTGGCTTGTACAAATATACTCGACATCCCATATATTCGGGTATTATCATTTTTACTTTTGGTTATTCCATTTATTTAGGTTCTGTTTTTAAATTAATAATTAGTGTGGTTTTGTTAATTTGTTTTTTTTTAAATCTAATTATGAAGAATATAAGTTAAACGAAAAATATAAGGATTATAAAGGCTATCATAATAAAACTGGTAGATTCTTTCCGAAAATAAAAAAGCCTCAAGATTAACTTGAGGCTTTTATGATGAGGAGAGGTTTTAATATGTAATTTTCACTTTAGAACAAGCACTGTGTGCAAAATCTTTACTTGCTCCATCTACTACTTTTCCTGTTTCTACTTTTTTAGCCGCTACAGTAATGTAATATTCTGTTCCAGTTGCTAAATCGGTTGTAGGTCTTAACCATCCAGTTCCACCATCTAAACTAATTGTGTAGGTTGTTAAATTGGCATCTAATTTTGCCATTTTAAAAAGAGGTTTTGTACCTTCAATATCCAATTCTGTAAGTTTAATACAAATTAAATCAGTGTTTGGAACTGCTGTCCAATCTAATTTTATTTTTTCGGGTTCTGTTGCAGTTGCCGGAATTCTGGTTACTACTATTGGCATGGCTAAGCTTGTTTCTACATCGGTCAATTCATCTGTAATGGTTTTTTCATAACCATCGGCAAATTTCAATTTGAACGTATAAGTTCCCATTGTAGGTTTCGTTGCTGTTGCAACTCCTTTCCCTGTTAAACTTCCTGGTCCAGCCCAAAACTCGTTAATTGGAAATTCTGTTCCATTTGGATCAGTAACAATGCAACCTGTAGCATTAACTGTATTTCCTCCAGCCATAAAAATTGGAATATATTTGATAGTTCCCATCATATCCATTTTTTTCAAAATTACATCGCCATAAGCGTCTTCATGGGTTTCTACTGGTAATACCGAATTATCGTCGTCACATGAAGTGAATGTTGAAAATATTGTTGCTAATAAAGCGATTGCTAAAAATTTTATTCTATTTTTCATTTTGTTTAAATTAATTTTTAAAAATTATACTTGGCAAAAAGGCTAAAGTTTCTGCCGGGTTCATGGATTCTATATCCATTATTTAGGTCTGCATTTTTGAATGAAAAATTCAAATGAGAATAATATCCTTCATCAAAAATATTTAAAATGGCTCCTCCTAATGTTACATTTTTTAACGGTTTGTAACCTACCCTTAAATCAAAAACTTCATAACCTGGTGTTGCTGTTTCTGCAAAACTTGGAGCAAAATCATTTTGATCTGCTACAATTTCAGTGCGTAAACTCAACCAATATTTTGTTTTTTCAAACTTTAATTCGTTTCGAATTGCCATTGGAAATACTTGTGCTAATGGTTCTTTTAATGATAAATTTCGAGCTTTGGTATAAGAAATATTGGTATTAAAACTTAAATTTTCTATTATTTTCCAATCTACAAAAGCCTCAAAACCATATTGGTATGCGTTTACATTTAAAAATTGTTTTGGTGCCATTGGTGCTGCTCCACCACAAGAAGTTCCGCCTGTTAACGAAGGTCTTAAAACGCCCGTGATGTAATTATCCATGTAGGAAAAGAAAGCACTAGTTCCAATGGTAAATTGCTTCATTTTTTTTGAAATAGACCATTCAGTTTGGTAATTAACTTCTGGTTTTAAATAAGGGTTTCCTATGTATTGACGTGAATCTGAACCAATCTCAAAACGATAAATATAGCGTTCTAACATTGATGCTGTTCTAACACCCCTACCAAATGAGAGTTG
>JACXVH010000254.1 GCA_014763515.1 Flavobacteriaceae bacterium | reverse complement strand
ATAAATTCATTACTTGTTGCAAATCCGCCATAAACAGCAGCTAGATAGCCTCCTACAACTCCTAAAAACATACTTAAACCTATAACAAATGGGAAAAGTAAAAGTGCAATTAGTTTTGGAAACACTAGATAATTTAAAGCATTTACACCCATAACTTCTAAAGCATCAATTTGCTCAGTTACACGCATTGTCCCAATACTAGAAGTAATAAATGATCCCATTTTTCCAGCCATAATGATGGAAATAAAAGTAGGAGCAAACTCTAAAATTACCGATTGCCTTGTGGCAAATCCAATTAAATATTTAGGAATTAATGGATTGGTTAAGTTTAGTGCAGTTTGTATGGCAACAACCCCACCAACGAAAAATGAAATAAATGAAACGATTCCTAATGAATCTATAATTAAATCATCTACTTCTTTAAATATTAATTGGCGCATCATGCTCCATTTTACAGGCCTATTAAAAACCTCTTTCAACATGATGAAGTATTTTCCGGTTTGCGATAAAATTCTTGTTACAAACATTGTTAATGTAAATATTGGCTAAAATACTAAATTAATGTGTCAATTTGAAAATGTGTCAATTTGAAAAATGAAAAGTTTTAAAAAGGTTCTGAAAAATTAAGACTTGAAGACTTTCTTTTTCATTTTATCCCAACGATAATTTCGTATAAACTTTGCTTGTTCTTCTGTTACTAAAAGTGGTTTTTTATTGGATTTAGCTTTCCAAAAACCTTTAATGTAATCAATAAATAAAAGTGGTTTTCCCTTGCGTAAAGCTAATTTTAAAGAAGCAATTGTGGTTATCCAAAATCCGTAACCTAATGTGTAAAAAGCTTCGCCTTGTTTGTGGCGTGAGGCTTTATTATAGTTTGCGCCAGTTGGTTTTAAGTGTTTTACATGTAAACTTTCATCAGTTTTTACTTTCCAATTATAAAATTTACATAATAATTCCATTTTTCTCGACATAACAAAATCCGCCAGCCATTCCAATTTTGCTGTCTGACTGAAAATGAGTGATTATGGTTTCGAAATAATCATCTGGAAATATTAAATCGGCATCAGCTTTTACAATAAAGTCGTAATTTTCATCAAGAGTTTCCAATCCTTTGTTAAAAGCCAGTATAACTTTGCTTCCTGGTAAATGTTTCGCTTCAGAGGAATTATTGACTAATGAAATCCAATTATATTTTTCGATGAATGAATTGACAATGTTTTCGGTTTCATCAGTCGAATTATCGTTCACCACAACAACTTTAGTTGGTAAAGCTGTTTGGTTTACAAGCGATTCTAAAGTTAATGCAATGTGTTGCGCTTCGTTATGTGCTGGTATTACTATGTAATAGTTCATAGGTTGATAATTCCCAACAAAAATAAACAAAACCTAACTTACATAAGAAATATCCTTATTTTTGTTTGATAATTTCATTTTTAGTGCAACAAAAAGTAGTCGTTATTATAGTTACCTACAACGGTAGTAAATGGTTGAATAAGTGTTTACAATCGTTAGCACAATCAATTGTACCGGTTTCGGTAATTGCGATTGATAACGCTTCTACTGATGATTCTGTTGCAATTTTAAAAAAGTATCCGTTTGTTGAGGTTATTCAATCGGAAACTAATTTAGGTTTTGGTAAAGCTAATAATATTGGAATACAAAAGGCTTTAGAGCAAAATTTCGATTATTGTTTTTTACTAAATCAAGATACTTGGATTGAGCCAGAAACTATTCAGAATTTAGTTGCTGTTGCTTTAGAAAATAAAAAATTTGGAATTATAAGTCCGATGCATTTTGCTCCAGATGAAACTTCTTTGGATACAAATTTTGAAATGTATTGGAAAAGAAGAACAAATTCAATTTCTGAAAATGTTGATGAAGTTCCTTTCGTAAATGCTGCCGCTTGGTTATTATCGCGAGAGTTGATTGAGAAAGTTGGTTATTTTGAACCAATGTTCGATCATTATGGTGAAGATAGAAATTATGCAGATAGAGTTCGCTTTCATGGTTTTAAAACCATAATTGTAAAGAATTCCAAAATTTATCACGACAGAACCATAACTAGAAGTTTTCAAAAAGACGTTAAGCAATCAAAATTTAAAATGCTAGCCGAAGTTTTGAATGTAAATCACAATTTTATTATTGGTTTACTGAAAGCATTTCAAAATGTAATTGGATTGCCAAAATATTTTTCAAAGTATTATTCTTCGTCAAAAGTATTTTCAATGTTTTGGCAGTTATTAGGTTATTATATACTTTTAAAGCTACATTTTATAACTATTTTAAAAGCAAGAAAGCGCTATAAATAATGCAAGATACACAATCACATAAACAAGCTTTTTGGTTTACCGTAATTAATTATTTAGGAATTGCGATTGGTGTTTTGTCAACTGTTTTTATTTATCCGAATGATAAAGATTTTTTAGGAAAAGTTGGGTTTGTCGATAGTATTGCGCAAATGTTATTTCCCATATTTGTTTTTGGCGGTGCTCAAGCGTTAATTCATTTTTATCCAAATCTTTCTGAAGAAAACAAAACAAAACTTTTCAAATACGGAATTGCAACAATTTTAAGTATTGCAGTTGCTGTTTTAGTTGCAATATTTGTTGGTCAATTTGCAGTAGAATGGGATAAATATAATTACTTGTTTTTTGCTTTTCCGTTAGCATTAGCATTGGCTTTAATAGAATTGTTTAAAAGGCAATCTGCTAATATTCAAAAAATTGCTGTGCCAACATTTTATGAAAAGATAATACCAAAGATTGCTTTGCCTGTAGTCTTTATTTTGGTTTTAGCTCAATTTTTTAGTGAAAGCAAAGGAATAATTGTCTTTATCGGGTTTTACTTTTTGTTGTTAGTATTATTAGCACAATATTTATTTCGATATTTTTCTATTAAAGGGAATTGGCAATTTAAATCGTTATTTCAATCATTAACTAAAAAGGAATATTACAATTATTGTTTTTATTCTTTTTTAGGAAGTTTTGGTTCTTTTTTAGCTTTTCGAATAGATGGTTTTATGATTCCATTATTTTTAGACTTTGATGATAATGGAGCTTATCGTATTGCAGTTAATCTTGCATCGGCTTTAGCGATTCCTGCAACAGGGTTGTTTACAATTTATGCACCACAAGTTTCTTCTTGGATAAAAAACCAAGAAATAGAAATTTTAAAGATGAAATATATAGAAACTTCCAAATTGTTGTTTTTCATTGGCGCTTTGGTTTTTGGATGTATAATCGTTGGAATTGAGCCTTTTTTTAGTTTGTTGTCTACAGCAGATAAATTAGTTGCATCAATACCGGTTATTTATATTTTAGGAGCAAATGTTTT
>JACXVH010000253.1 GCA_014763515.1 Flavobacteriaceae bacterium | reverse complement strand
TTTTCTTTAAACTCGAATTTCATTTTATCTAAATCGATTCCTAATACGGCGTCTAAATTTAACATTACATTATTCATGTATTTAGTACCATCCATTTCAAAAGATAAGCGAGTTGTAGTTTCGGTGTCTAAATCTAGTTTTTGAGCTGCAAAGTTTCCTTTCCCTTTATGATTTAATTCATTTAGGGCTAATTTCATGTTAGAACCTTCATCTAAATAAGTTAGTTTAAGATTCTCAATTTCGTAGTTTTGAATGCTCAAATTAAAAGGCGAACTCTCACTTTCTTCTTTCTTTTCATCAGTTTTTAATGCGATATCATAGTTGGCTACACCATCTTTGTTAAAAATAACATTTATAACAGCATTAGAAGAGCTAAAACTTTCTAAATTCATAGTTTCGTTTTCACTTTTAAAAAGTTCTTTTATGCTCATTTTTAGGTTTAATTCACCTGAATAAAACAAAGTATCGCCTTCAAAAGGAGCCTTGTTTATAATACTTAATTCTTCAATGGTTACATTAGCTTGTGGAAAGCTTTTTAATAAACTTAAATCGACATCTGTAAAAGCTACTTTAGCATCAACATTCTCGTTTATGGTTTTTAAAACCATACTTTTTATCTTATCTTTAAAAATAAATGGAGCTGCTGCAAGCGCGACTACACTTACAAGTAAGAAAATACCAACGATTTTCAGGATTTTTTTTGCCATAAAATTGTTATTAATGTTGAATTTCAACTTCAAATTTAAGACCAAATTACCCAAAAACGTTTAACTTTTCGTTAAAAAATTACTTAATCGATTGAAATTTCGTCATTAAGCTTCAATTTAAACCTTTTTCTAAAAAGATAAACAAAAAGATATAAAAATGGTGTATCTAAAAGGGCAATAAATAATTTGAAAGCAAAGCCACTTATAAATAACTTACTAAAAACATTCCAAGGTAAAATTTCAAAAAAACACAATAACAATAAAACGGTTAAAGTATCAATTGCTTGTGAAGTTATAGTAGAAAAATTATTTCGTACCCAAAGCATTTTTCCTTGGGTAACTTTTTTCCAAAAATGATAAACTTGTATGTCTATATACTGTGCTGCCAAATAAGCTAACATAGAAGCTAAAACAGCAAGTGCGGTTTGTCCAAATACTTTTGTAAACAAAACATCATCGACAGGAGAGTCTTTTATTGCAGGAACATGATTGGCAACATATACAATTCCTAAAGAAAATATTGAAGCAAAAATACCACTTGTAACTACTTGATTAGCTTTGTTTTTTCCATAAATTTCTGAAATTAAATCAGTGATTAAAAAAGTAATTGGGTAGGGAAGTACGCCAACTGATATTTCAAAAAAATTAGCTCCCAAGAATTCTGATTTTCCAAATGGATACCAGTAAAAGAATTTTTGAAATATTAAATTAGATACAACAAGTGAACATATAAATAAGCTGCTTAAAATAAAATATATTCTTTGTGCTAAAAATTTGTCTTTTTGATTCATAGTTAGACAAAAATAAATAAAAAAGGAGCTACTAATAATTTAGCAGCTCCTTTTTAAGTTTTTATTGATAATTGTTTAATTAATATTTAGGCTATATGGCATTATTGCTTGAACACCTTTAAGTTGGTTCGCTCTTTTAATTTGTTCTAAAACTTTGTAGTTTTCTTCGCCTAATTCTTCTTTTAAGATAGCTTCTCTTGATAAGTTCATTTTTGCTATTCCAAATTTTGCCAAAATATCATCAAAATTCTTTTCATATTCTGGGAAATTTTTGGTTTTGTAAGAATCTGTTTTACCTAATTTAGCGGCATAAGCAATAGCATTATCTAAACCACCTAATTCATCTACTAAGCCAATTTTTACAGCATCTAAACCTGTCCAAACTCTTCCTTGAGCAATACTGTCTACTTGAGAAGTGGTCATTTTTCTACCACTTGCAACTCTATTTAAGAAAGTTGAATAAATAGATTCGATACTTTCTAAAGTTATATTTTTAAAGTTTTCGTCTACAGGTTCAAAAACACTATAACCACTAGCGTTTTGATGTGTTTTTACTTGTTCTGCATTAATACCGATGTTATCTGCCAATTGTTTGAAATTTGGAAGCATACCAAAAACTCCAATAGATCCAGTAATAGTACTTGGTTCAGCAAAAATCCTATCTGCATTACATGCGATATAATACTATTTACACGTAAAACAATTGCTTTTACATCTTTATCTTCTCTAGCTTCTTTTAAAGAACGTCTTATGGCTCCTTCTCCAATAATGTTTACATCGCCTTCTCCTCCTTGAATTTCACCTTGTGCATAAATAACTGCTACAACATCTTTTTGGCTAAAGTCTGTTGCTGTAGTTGCTACATTTTTAGCATAATCTAAAATTGCTACTTTGTTGTATTCTTCTTTTTTAGCTACATTAAGCTTTTTTCTAATTCCATTATGAAACTCATCTTCATAAGCAATCTTGTCAATCATATTTTTAGCTAAAGCTAATTCTGGTGTTCTTCCACCAAGTGAGTTAGCAATACTATTTAAACTATCAACAGAAATTTTTCGACTCTTAGAAATATCATTTACAATTGTTTCCCATGCCGAATTCAATAGAACAGTCATTTGTTCACGGTTCTCTGGACTCATTTCTTGAGCCAAGAAAGGTTCAACAGCACTTTTGTATTTACCATGTCTAATAACTTCCATTTTAACTCCAGTTTTTTCTTGAAGTTCTTTCATATAAATTATCTCAGAAGCTAAACCTTTAAAATCTAGTTCACCAACAGGATTTAAGTATAAAGTATCGGCAACAGAGTTTAAATAATAATCTTTTTGAGTAAGATAATTAGAATAGGCAACAACAAATTTACCTGAAGATTTAAAATCTTCTAATTTATCTCTTAATGCCTTACTCTGAGCTAATCCTAATTTTGAAAAGTTATTTAAAATGGAGATACCTTTAATTTTTTCATCTTTTTTTGCATAATCAATAGCATTTAAAACATCTGAAAGTCCATTGTATTTGGTTTCAAAATCTTTGTAATTTAAGAAGTTAACTTCAAATTTTCCGCCATAATCTAATTCTACTTCAGATAAGTCTAATTCAATAATAGAGTTTTCTTTTACTGTAACAGTTTCAGTATCGCCACCAAAAAGTAGTCCAATAAACATAATTCCAAAAAAGAACAACATGCAAAAGACAAAAATTCCAATTACAGTTGCTAATACATTTCCTAAAAATTTCATTCTATCAGTAATTTTATTTAATGGTTAGTCCGTGAATTGTTAAAAATGTTACATATTCATAAAAAAATAAATTTGTTAGGTTTAAAGTGTAAAATTGTTTGTTATTTTGCTTTCAATGAATCAAAATCAAATTGTAATAGCATTAGGAAGCAAT
>JACXVH010000252.1 GCA_014763515.1 Flavobacteriaceae bacterium | reverse complement strand
ATGTATTCTAAGGAGACTATTTTGAGTTTTTTAAAGTTTTTGATTAAGCCATTTATGATTTTAATCGGAATTTTATTTTATTTTTTCTTTGAAAATATAGATGTAACTAGTTGTTTTTCAGATTCTTTTTCGATAAATAATTTATTTTTAGTTTCAATTTTAAGTATAGTGCTTTTTCAAACAGTTTACTTCTATATCTATTTGAAGGAACGTTTTTTTGCAATAGAAAAAGCGGGAGGAGTTTTAGCTTTGTTATATTATGCACAAATATTCTTTTTTAATGGTTTTGATAAAGAAGCTCCTTCAAGTATAGTTGTTGCAATTTTCTTTTATTTGTTATGTGCTTATATCATTTATTTTATAAATGAAATTTTAAAATTTCAGAGAAAGAACAAGTTGTTTTTCAATTAAACAGTAGGTATAAAAAAGACAAGTTTAAAACTTGTCTTTTTTATGAATATTTACGCAAACAAAGCTTTTAATTCTGTAGCTTCACTAGCTTTCATTTTGCCAGCTAAAACTAAACTTAGTTGTTTTCTTCTAAGTGCTGCATCATATCTTTGTTGTTCTAATTCGGTTTGTGGAATAACTGCAGGAACTGGAACAGGTCGACCTGTTTCATCGCAACAAAAGTGTAAATTCCTTCGTTTGCTTTATTACGAATTCCTGACTCTCTATCTTCAATCCATACATCGATATAAATTTCCATCGATGAATTAAACGTTCTTGAAACTTTAGATTCAACAGTAACTACACTTCCTAACGGAATCGCTCTGTTAAACGCTACGTGATTTACCGAAGCCGTAACACAAACCCTACGTGAATGACGACGAGCTGTTATACTGGCTGCTCTATCCATACGTGCTAATAGTTCGCCACCAAATAAATTATTTAATGGGTTGGTTTCGCCTGGTAAAACTAAATCGGTTAAAGTTGTTAATGAATCAGAGGGAAATTTTGGTTGCATTGTTTTCAAGTTTTTATGCAAAGATATAAAGCCGTCGTAAATTTTAAACATAAAAAAATCCCAAAAATGGGATTTCTTAATCTATTAAAAGCCAAGCTTCGGCATCGACATCCCTTTTTAGTTTTTGTTTTTCCATTTCTGCTTCTTCAAGTGTAGCATAGCTACCATAAGCAACAGGATATAAATCGTATTTGTTTTTGTCTAATTTTTGCGCTTTAAAACCTTGATCGATTAACATTTGCAAAGCTTTTTCGGCATTTTCTTCGCTTCTAAAAGCACCGGCAATTAAATGATAGGGCAACTTTTCTTCAGTAATTGGTAATTCCACAGCAACATTTGGAGTTTCAATAAAAAATGTAGCTTGTTGAATTTGTTCGTGTACTTTATTTTGTACATTTTTTTGAACTAATAAAGTTTGTTTCGCTACTTGGTCATCGTTGTAGAACTTATAGCTAAATAAACCAACAGTTACAAATAAAGCTAAAGATGCAGCATATTTTAAATAAGAATAATCTTTTTTAATTTCCGGTATAGGTGCAATTGAAATAGGTTCTTTTTCTACAACAACTTCAGTAGTTTTGGTTTCTAAAGTTACAATTTCACGTTTAATTTCAGGGGAAATTAATTGGTTTAATCCAAAAGAACTTACTAAAAAATTAGTAGTGTTTGAAGGTTCAAAAATCCAAGCTTTTTCTTCTCCAATTGTAGCAATACTACCAATATTTTTTAATGTAATACTATTGCGTTGATTTAATTCGGCAATCCAATTTGTAACTTCTATTTGAATTTTATTCAATGCAACTTCAAAACTTACATTTTCATTAGAAGCTACATGATTTGCTAACAAGCCATCGTTATTTTTAATGTTTGCATTAAAAGTAATTACTTTTCTAGGTGGTAAGAATGTAGCAGCTCTTCCATTTATTTGAGCCGAAACATTTTCGGTAATAAAAGCACCAAAACCAGGAACCGTAACGCATTGATAACGATATAGTAAATCGTATATGTATTTTTCTAACATCATAAAGACAAAATTAATGAAACAATAAGTTCTACAAAATTTTATCAACAATATTTATTAACAATTCGAAATTTTGATAAATGTGACATTTGTCACAAATAGATTATGCGATAGTTAGTAATTTTGAAACTATCTTTTAAATTATATATCAATGAAAAAAATAATTCTAAGTTTCAGTATTTTATCATTATCTATACTAGCTAGTTGCGGTGGTAAAAAAGAAGAAGAACCATTTGGAAAAACAAAAGAAGCAGTTTCGGCAACAGAAGAATCGGTTAAAGATGTAAATCCTTTAGCGGAAGAAGGTAAAAAAATTTTTGAGGGAAAAGGAACTTGTTCGGCATGTCATCAACCAGATAATAAAGTAATTGGGCCTAGTTTAAAAGAGATCTCAAAAACATATACCGAAAAAAATGGCAATATTATTACCTTTTTGAAAGGAGAAGCAGAACCTATTGTTGATCCCACACAATTTGAAGTAATGAAAGCTAATTTTGCCATAACAAAACAAATGTCGGATGCAGAGTTAGCTTCTTTAGAAGCCTACATTAAAAGTTTTTAATAGACATTTATTCAATGACTAATTTGAAACCTACGCGAGGAATATTTTCAATTCGAACGTGGGTTTCATCTTTAAAAATTTTACGTAAACGCGAAATAAAAACATCTAAACTTCTCCCTGAGAAATAATCGTCGTTTCCCCATAATTCGGTTAAAATTTTTTCTCTTTTTAAAACCGTATTTTTATTTTCTACGAATAAATTTAGCAAAGTTGCTTCGCGTTCGGTTAAGGTTATTTGTTGGTTTTCGTTTTTTAAAGAATAGTTGGTTGGTTCAAAAGTGAAAGTTCCTATAGTATGATTTTTGTTCGATTTTTCAACTTTTTTCTGACTGCGATTTAAAAATATTTCGATTTTTAAAATGAGTTCTTCAATAGAGTAAGGTTTTACCAAATAATCATCGGCACCTAAACGTAAACCTTTTATGCGATCTTCTTTCATGGTTTTTGCAGAAAGAAAAATAATAGGAATTTC
>JACXVH010000251.1 GCA_014763515.1 Flavobacteriaceae bacterium | reverse complement strand
GCCGAAAAAATTCTTGCCGAATTTTTTCTAATCCGATTTTTTGTTATCTTTGGTTCATAAGGTTTGCGCCGAAGTGTAAGCCACGACCGTTAGCAGTAAATTTGATATTGCAACGTCGGAAATTCGAAACAACGACTTAAAATCTGAAAGTAGACAAACATTATTTTAAAAGATTTATGAAAAAAATTTTAAACTTATTTTTAGCTTTAACTGTATTAACAATTCTAAATTCGTGCTCAAAAGACGATGATTCGAACAACTTGCGAGATGTCAAAATTGTAATTACTGAAGGTTCTGCTTCACTCTTAAATATTACACCTGTTGATGAAGAACTTTATTATGAAGATGGAGACCTAAAAGAGTATCAAAATACTAATAATGTTGCTTTTACATTACCAAGTTATACTCATCATTTTTATTTAGAAATTCAAGGAAGTCAACAAATCATTAATGGTTATGTTGAAATAAATGGAAAGAAATGGGAATTTAATACACCTGATTGGTATTATGAAGGAACATACTATTTATCTGATTTTGAATAAAATTAAATCATAAAATATATAACATGAGAAATATAATTTTAACTTTCATTTTTCTTATCTCATTAGATTCTTGTTCTAATGACGATAACAACGGTAGTGGTAACAATTCAAAAATTGTTGGAACTTGGGGAACTGAATGGAATGACGGAAGCGGTGTTTCTGTACATCCGAAATTTACTTTTTTAAGTAATGGAAGTGTTAAATATTACACTTATCCGAGTGGTAGCCAGCCAGAATTAGAAGAAATTGGAACTTACAGTTTAAATGGTGATGTATTAGTTATGAATTTTCCAGAAACTGTTTTGATTAAATTTAAAAATAAAGTAATTTTTGTTAGCGATACCGAAATGGAATTTGAAGAAGTTAACGAAAACGGATTTGACACTTGGAGTGCTGACACTTATTACGTTACAGACGACCCGAACTTAAATTAATAAATCTACTGCTAACAGCAGTTAAAAAAAATGGCTTGTTCAGGTTCATTCCGAAAATTCTACGAATTTTCTAAGTTTTGTTTATTTCGTTGTGCAACATTTACCAAAAAAAACGAAAACGAATGAAAAAAAACTTACTGACTCTACTATTTGGACTCTTAATAACATTATCCTATGCGCAAGAAAACGAGAAAATTGCAACGGAGAAAATCTGGAGAGTGAATTTTTTAAATCCTGGAGTTGAATTGGAGTTACCAACTGGAACTTACTCAACATTCTCTGCTGGACTTGGAATTGGATATGGTGGCGGATATCCCGATTTGACTTTTGGCGGTAGTGGATTTATTTACATAATTAGCCCTTTTTTAGATGTTCAAGAAAAATGGTTCTATAATTTGAACAAACGAAACGATAAAAACAGAACAACCGAAAACAATTCTGGAAACTTCATTTCTTTGAGATTTATAACTCGTGGGAACTCAATCGCTGAAAACGTAAATCGAACATCTGACTTTGATTTTGCTTTTGGACCAACTTGGGGAATTCAAAGAAAATACGGAAAGAATTTTCACTTGCTATTTGATGTCGGACCTCAATACTATTTTGACACAAATGGAAATGGAAATATTTGGCCAATTATGCTACAGCTGAATTTAGGATTTGACTTTAAAAAGAAATAAAAAACGTTGCACAACAATGGCTATAAGTAATTGCTTGTTCTCGCCTACTTTGGAAATTCCTGCGGAATTTCCAACTTGGTGTGTACTTGCAGAGTTAAGTACTAACCCACGCAACTACTCATAGCCTAAACCGTTAGCGGTCAGCTTATAAACAAACTGAAGAAACTATGACAGACAGAGAATATTTAAAACAATTAAGAATCCCGACAAAAGACAATCCGCTTAGAATTTTAATGAGTGCTTGTTTGTCTGGAATTCCTTGTGGCTGGGACGGGACAGCAAATGGCGAATACCCTACGGCATTAAAAATTTTACAGTACGACACTGTTAAAGTCGTAAAGTTTTGTCCCGAGGAATTTTCCTACGGAACGCCAAGAGAAATGAGCGACATTCACGGTGGTACGGGATTTGACGTTTTGGAAGGCAAAGCAAAAGTGCTATCAGAAAGCGGAAAAGATTGGACGGAGGGAATGATTAGAGCCTCTGAAAAAATGCTTGAAATTGCAAAAAAAGAAAAAATCGAACTTGCCGTGTTAATGGATATTAGTGCAGCTTGTGGTAGTCAAGTAATTTATGAAGGAAATAGATTTTCCGAAAATAAAGTGTATCAAATTGGGGCGGGCGTGGCTGCTGCCCAATTAATAAGAAATGGTTTTAAAGTTATAAGTCAAAGAGATTATGCTTCGCTTGAAATTTTGTATTCAAAAATTGACCCGACACACCAAATTGACAAAACCAAAGTTGACCATCACGAAATAGAATGGTACAGAGAATATTTTAAAATTACTTAATCTAAAAACATAAATAAGACTGTTATGAATAAACAAGTCAATTACTACTTCCTATCGGGATTCTTCTTTGTGGTATTTCTAATATCGCAATTTTCTGATATTTACAAAAGTCCAACGTGGTTTAAAGCCTTTGTACTGATTTTATGCGTTGCATTTTTGATTAGTGGAATTTTAAACAGACAAAGTAAGAAAAATGAATAACAACTGTAACAAGAATAAAAGCCGAACCGCTAACACGGGTTTTGCGTCAGGCGGGGTGACGTGCAAACTTGGAGCTTTATGCTTCTATTAAAGTTCAGTGCAGGTTGACAGTTTTGTGCTCCGAAACCCGCCCGAACGCAAAGCCCTAGACCGTTAGCGGTCATTGTAAAAAACCGACCAAATAAACGCCAATTGAAATAGAAATTAGAACAGAATGAAAATTATTGAAATCACTTTTGACGACTTTACAATTACGACAGACAAATCAAAAATGGATATTGTTGCAATCCACGACTTCTTATCAAAATATTCAGGTTGGAGTGACAATATCCCTTTTGACAGAGTAAAAACTTCTATTGACAATTCGCTAAACTTCGGACTATTTCATAACGACAAACAAATTGGGTTTGCAAGAATAATATCGGACTTTTCTACTATTGCATATTTAGGCGACATTTATGTTTTGGACGATTATCGTGGACAAGGACTTTCAAAAAAACTAATGGACGCTGTAATTGAACACCCAAATTTACAAGGTTTAAGACGGTGGATTTTATTAACATCCACAGCAGATTGGCTTTATGAAAAGTATGGCTTTACTAAATTACCCAAACCAGAATTATATATGGAACTATTTGACCCAAATGTTTATAAAACTGATATACAAAAACTTGACAAATAAATTAAAAATAAAAACAACGAACCGCTAACAGCGGTTTGCTTCAATGGCTACTTCCGGATTTTCCTACGGAAAATCCGCTGCTGAATGGAATGTTTTGTTATATTTGTAATGGCTTGGTGTTGGTGCAACGCCACTGA
>JACXVH010000250.1 GCA_014763515.1 Flavobacteriaceae bacterium | reverse complement strand
AGCATTTGCTTTATCTAAATTACCTACATCAATAGTCATCATTCCACCAAACCCATATTCTTTATTTATCATTGAAGAATAAATTTTATGACTTGGATGGCTTTCTAGTCCAGGATAAACAACTTTCAATCCGTCATTTTCAAATTTTTCAGCTAAATATGCAGCATTATAGCTATGTTGTTTCATTCTAATATGAAGTGTTCTTAAATTTTTTAAGACACTAGCCGAACGTAAACTATCCATTGTTGGACCCAACAACATGCTAGCTCCATCGTTTACATTTCTTAAATCATCAATGAACTGTTGAGTTCCACAAACAACACCTCCAACAGTATCGCTACTTCCATTAATAAATTTTGTTAAACTATGAATTACAACATCCGCTCCCAATTTAGCTGGTGCAACAGATAGCGGTGAAAAAGTGTTGTCGACAACTAATTTTAAATTGTGTTTTTTTGCAATTTTAGCTAAACTTTCAATATCAGCAACTTCTAAAAGAGGGTTACTTACCGTTTCACAATATAAAACTTTAGTATTTGGAGTTATGGCAGCTTCAACAACATCAAGTTTAGTAATGTCAACAAAAGTTGTTTTGATATTAAATTTTGGTGCAAAGTTTTTTAAGAAAGCATAGGTTCCGCCATAAATTGTTCTACTTGAAACCACATGGTCGCCAGCGCCACATAATTGCATAATTACAGGTGTAATGGCTCCCATACCAGATGCAGCAACATTTGCAGCTTCGGTTCCTTCCATTGCTGCTAATGCTTGACCCAAATATAGATTTGATGGAGAAGAATGACGTGAATATAAATAGCACCCTTCTGCATTTCCTTCAAATGTATCAAACATTGTTTTTGCAGAAAGGAATGTATAAGTAGAACTATCTGAAATTGATGGATTTACTCCACCAAATTCTCCAAAGTATTGTAAATCTTGGATTTTATCAGCTGGATTGAATTGATTCATAAGTAATTTATTTGTTTGATTATAAAGCAAATTTTAAAAAATGTAATCAATTTTTCAATCAATTTTATTTAATATAGTTTTTAAAACTAAAAAGACATTAATAAATAGAATTATATTCTTTTTAATTTGTAATTTTGTTAGAATAATAAAAATTATTTCAAAATGAAGTTAGATGATATAGATAAGAGATTACTTGAATTGCTTCAAGCGGATACTAAAAAAACAACTAAAGAACTATCTGATAAATTAAATCTCTCGGTTACTGCGGTTTATGAAAGAATAAAGAAATTAGAACGTGAAGGCATTATCAATAAATATGTAGCGATAATTGACAAGTCAAAGATACAGAAAAATTTTGTTGTTTTTTGTCATGTTAAATTAGCCCAACATAATATAGACTTAATAAAGCATTTTGAAAAAGAAATTCTAAAATTAGATGAGGTTTTAGAATGTTATCATGTGAGTGGTGATTACGATTACATTTTGAAAATTTTTGTTCAAGATATGGAAGAGTATCGCGAATTTATGGTTACTAAATTAACAACTATAAAAGACATTGGTAGTACACATAGTACTTTTATGATTGGAGAAGTAAAGTATTCGACTGCATTTAAGTTAACATAAGAAATAATTATTTAAAAATATAAAAGCATGAATTTATATCAAGAAGTATTCGAAAAAAATAAAGCATGGATTGAAAGACAAAAAGCCACAGATGCTGATTTTTTTCAACATTTAGCCACAGGTCAATCTCCTGAAGTTTTATATATAGGTTGTAGCGACAGTCGTGTTACAGCTGAAGATATGACAGGAATGAAGCCAGGCGAAATGTTTGTACACCGTAATATTGCAAATTTAGTTCCTAATAATGACAATAATTCAGCTTCAGTAATTGAATATGCTATTGGACATTTAAATGTAAAACATGTCGTAGTTTGCGGTCACTATTTTTGCGGTGGTGTAAAAGCGGCTATGCAAGCTCAAGATTTAGGAATTTTAAATCCTTGGTTAAGAAATATTAGAGATGTTTTTCGCTTACACAGTAAAGAACTTAACGCAATTGAAGATGAGGATGCTCGTTACAATCGTTTGGTAGAATTAAATGTTGAAGAACAATGTATTAATGTAATTAAAACAGCTATTTTTCAAAAGCACTACAATGCTGACAAAACTCCTACAATTCATGGTTGGGTTTTCGATATAAAAACGGGAAAATTGATAGATTTAAAGTTTAATTATGAAGAAAAATTAAAATCTATACAAGAAATTTACAATCTTGGTAAATAACATTAAATTTAAATAAAAGCCAATCTTTAATTCTTTTAAAAATTGTACTTTTGTATTCAATTAAAAATAAAAGTAACTACTAAAAAATAAAGTCAAAATGAGTCAATTTGATGTAACCATTATTGGTTCTGGACCTGGCGGATATGTTTCGGCTATTCGTTGTGCACAATTAGGTTTTAAAACTGCAATCATT
>JACXVH010000249.1 GCA_014763515.1 Flavobacteriaceae bacterium | reverse complement strand
TTACTTTCGTAAGGCGTTTTCGAAGAGCCGATGGAGGGACTCGAACCCACGACCTGCTGATTACAAATCAGCTGCTCTAGCCAGCTGAGCTACACCGGCAGCTAAAACCACGTTCTTTCTAAGAATCCGTTTGCTTTATTGCGGTGCAAATATAAAAACGGTTTTTCACATTTGCAAAGAAAAAACGTGATTTTTTTATACTTTTTTTTTAGTTTAAATCGTTGATTTTTGCAACTACTTGATTAGCAAATTCTTCAAAATCTTTACGAACTTGTTTTAAATGTGCTTTTCTATTTTCAACACCACGATTGTTGATTTTCGCTAACATTTCATCGTAAATTGAATAGATAGAATCAACAATTTCATCTGTCTTTTCAGTAGGTTTTCCACCATTAGTAATTTCCCATACATATACGATGTCTACTAAATCTCCTAAAACGTAGTTGATTTCTTTTTTCAAGTTTTTAACGCTTGCCATTTTGTTTACATTTAAAATTTGATGCAAAGATAATTATTTTAGTTTATAGTTTATTGTTAAGTGTTTGTTGTTTTTTTTATATTTGGTAATCTTAAAAAGTTTATTGAAAATACTATGGCTAATATTCAACAAATCGCAAAAGAATTAAAAAAATCATTATCTAATTTTGACTTAGCAAAAGCAACTGAACTTTCTGATAACGAAGCAAAAACAAGAATGTATTTGGTTGAACCTTTTTTTGAAATTTTAAGGTTTAATAGAGGTTTTGAAAATGGTAATTTAGTTCCAGAATATGATGCTGATTTTGCGAGTTTAAAAGGTAAAAAAGTTGATTATGCAATTTTATTTAGGAATAAACCAGAAATTATTGTTGAAGTAAAAAAATGCAATACAAAATTAAATGATAAACATTTAGCTCAATTAAATGAATACTTCAACAACACAAATGATTCTAAGATAGGGATTTTAACAAATGGAACTCAATTCGACTTTTATTGTAGAAATAATAACGGAGGCTTTGGATTGCACCCTACTCCTTTTTATTCTTTCAATTGGGAAAATATTGACGGAAGTCAATTAGAAAAACTTGCTGAATTTTACGCAACTGGTATTGACATAAAATCAATAGTAGACACCGCACAAGAGTTGTTTTTTATGGAAGGATTTGAGGAAGCTTTATTTAAAGAATTAGCCAATCCTTCTAAAGAATTTATCAAAGCTGTATTCTCTCACATGAATGGTAGTAGAATGACTGAAAATATTGAAAAACAAATTAGAGATTTAATTAATTCAGTTTCATTGAAATCTGCTCTTGACAGATTAATCATTGAGGAATCATCTAAAGCTAATTCAGGAATAATTACAACTGAAGATGAATTAAAAGTATTTCATATTATTAAAACAATTTTAGCACAACACAAACAAATAGATACAAATTCAATTGGTTACAGAGATTTCAAAGGAAAATTTTCAATATTAATTGATGACAACCAAAAGAAAAAAGTTTGTGACTTATATATAACTCCCACTAGTCATAAAATAGATATTGACGGTGAGAAAATTGACATTCCAGATATTGACAGTATAGTTAAACTAAAAAAAGCTTTAACTGATAAAGCCTTGTCATTAATTTAAAATGAACAACCTAGAACGCATATATAAAATGTCTTTTGCAAGTGTGTATCCGCACTATGTTGTCAAAGTAGAAAAAAAAGGTCGTACAATAGAAGAATTACATACGGTTATTTTTTGGTTAACGGGTTATAACAAAAATGATTTAGAAAATATCATTACCAAGAAAGTTAACTTTGAAGATTTCTTTACTAATGCGCCACAAATAAATTTGAATGCTTCAAAAATAACTGGTGTAATATGCGGGTATCGTGTGGAAGAAATTGAAGATAAAATTATGCAGCAAATTCGTTATCTCGATAAATTAGTTGACGAGTTAGCGAAAGGTAAAAAAATGGAGAAAATTTTACGTGAGTAATTAAATCCAAACTTCTAATATGTTTGCATTTCCAGAAATGATTGCGTTTTGTAAAACGGCAGGCAATAAAACCGTATCGCCCTTTTTATAAGAATAACTCGTAGAATTAATTTCTAGTTTAAAATCGCCTTCTGTACACATGAAAACAGTAAAGGAACCTTTATGAGCATTCCAAATTATTTCTCCATCTAAAGGAATTATATTGGTTTTAAAATAATCACAATGAACGGTCTCATTGCTTTGGTTCACTTTACGTTCGTATTCAATCTTAGCTTTAGTGGTTTTAAAATTAATTGCATCTAAAGCAAGTTCTGTGTGAAGTTCGCGACCATTACCATTTGCATCTACTCTATCCCAATCGTAGATTCTGTAAGTAACATCACTCGTTTGTTGAATTTCGGCAATTACCACACCGCCACCAATAGCATGAATGGTTCCTGTTTCTAAAAAGAAAATATCGCCTTTATGAACATCAATTTCATCTAAAAGT
>JACXVH010000248.1 GCA_014763515.1 Flavobacteriaceae bacterium | reverse complement strand
ATTGCCGAAATGTTGTCCATTAATGTTGGAACTTCAAAATCTAATTTAGCTCGTGCTAAAGCAATTTTGAAAGACAAAATAGAGAAGAATCAAAATAATTTGGATCAAGCCAAAAGAATTCAATGAAAGAGAATAAAAATATAGAGCGATTATTTCAAGAAAAATTTAAAGATTTTGAAGCAATGCCTCCTTCAGAATCGTGGGATTTTATTGAAGCACGATTAAATGAAAAGAAGAAAAAGAAACGTGTTATTCCATTTTGGTTTAAGGCATCAGGAATTGCAGCTGTATTTGTTATTGGTTTAGGTTTTCTTATAAATTATTATTCAGGAGATAAAACTATAATTTTGATAGAAAATGATGCTATAGTTAATGAAGAAGTTAATAATACAAAAGAAAACCAACTAGAACAAAATGCCAATCAAAAAATTAATAAAGAAGAAGATGTAATTCAGAAACATATTCGTTCTAATGAAGTTGTAACACAAGTTGAGAATAATCAAAATAATGCCACAAAAGAAATTGAAATAAATAAGAGAAGTATTAATACAAATGAAAACGAGTCATTTGGAAAAAATACTAAAAACAATTTCGTAAATAACAAATCTAATAAAGCTAAAAAGAATAAGAATAATTTAGATTTTGATGTAGAGCAAAATGTTTTAGTACAAAATGAGAGAAAGTTAAAAAAATCAGTTTTAAAAAATAAAGTTGAATCAACTCAAGTTTATTCAGATAAAAGCAATTCAGATTTATTAATTTCTAAAGATGAAGAGAATAGTTTAGTTGAAAATAATTCTACAACAAAATCTAATAAGCAAAATAATATTTTAGATAATTCGGAAGGTAATTTTATTGAGTCGAAAAATGAAAATCTTAATCAGGTTAATGAGATTTTAGTTGAAAATTCAAAAAACAACAATGTAAATGAATTTATAAATACGTCAATTATAGATTCAACATTTAAAAATAATTCTAATCTTGTTGAAAATAATTCTTTACAACATGACAGCATTCAAGCTGTAGTAAATGAAGAACCCAACGAATTAGAAAAATTGCTTAAAGAAAAAGAAGAGGGGAAAGATGCTGATGAAAAAGAAAAAGAAGAGAAAGTAAGTAAATGGGCTGTAAGTACAAATACTTCGCCCATTTATTTCAATTCTATTTCCGTAGGTTCCCCAATAGATCAATCTTTAGCAACAAATACAAAAAAATCCAATTTAACCATGAGTTATGGTGTTGGTATACAATATCAGGTTTCTTCAAAACTTGCGTTAAAGGCAGGAATAAACAATTTGAATTTAAGTTATGACACTCAAGATGTTTATTACGAAACTGCTTTAACTGCCTCAAGTGATAATAATCAAAATATAATAGAAAACACAAGCACTAAAAACATACACATATATGGAGAAAAGTCACTTACGAACTCCACAACTACATTTAGTGATATTGACACTCAATCTTTCGATGTTGCACATTCGGGTAATTTAAGACAAGATATTAGGTATTTTGAAATTCCATTAGAGTTAAGTTATAAGTTGGTCGATAAAAAATTTGGAATCGATTTAGTAGGAGGTTTCAGTACATTTTTATTAAATGGTAATTCTATTTGGCTATTAGATGAAGGTATGGAAATGGAAATTGGAAAAGCAAATAATCTAAATAATACAAATTTTAGTAGTAATCTAGGTTTTGGATTAAATTATAAGTTTTTAAAGAATTTTAGAGCAGAAATCCAGCCAATGTTTAAATATCAGTTCAATACATTTAGTGAAAACTCGGGAGATTTTAAACCTTATTTTATTGGAGTTTATTCTGGTCTGAGTTATAGATTTTAAATATAAGTTTAGTAAGTTAATAAATTTTAGTTAAGTTGTTTCATTACTTGTAAAAGGTGAAACTGAAAAAGTCCCATTCAATGGGACTTTTTTAATGTTTTAAATCATTTAAAATAACGGTTCTGGCTTGTTCTTTTATTTGTTGTTTGTTTTCTAATGTAAAACCTTCCGTTGGAATTGCTGCATGAACCTTAACTCTCATTCTTCCTGGTTTTCCACTAAAAAACCGGAAGGGGAATCGTTTTTTATTATCAATAAAACTCATTGGAATAATTGGAATTTGATGCTCAATTGCTAATCGAAAAGCACCATCTTTAAATTCATCCAAAATGATACTCTCATCATCAGGAACTCCACCTTCAGGAAAAATACAAATGCTTAGACCTTGTTGCAAGCGTTTCTGCGCTCTTTCAAAAACTTGATACCTACTTTTACTACTGCTTCTGTCTACCATAATACATACTCTATTATGTTTAACAACGGCAAGCATCAACATTATATCAGTCATCGAAGTATGATTGGCAATTAGCATATAACTTTTTTCTTTTTCTAAAGGTTGTTCAAAATCTATTTTATAATAAAACCCCATGCCCCATAAAACAAATTTTCCCCAAAAACGAGCTACTCTAAAAAACTGAGGATATGTTTTTTCTGAACTAACCAAAATCAGTAAAATAGGTGATAAAATAATAATAGGAATCATTATTAAAATATAGAACCAAATACGCCAGAAAAACCAAAAGATATATTTCATTAAGTACCAATTTATCCCAAAAGTAATTAAAATTTAATTAATGAAATCCTACCGAAAACCGTATTTTTGCAGAAATTTATTTAAAAATGGCAAAAATACTAACAGGAATTCAAAGTACAGGGACACCACATCTAGGAAATTTATTGGGGGCAATTATACCGGCTATTGAAATGACTAAAAATTCAAGTGATGAATCGTTTTTGTTCATTGCCGATTTACATTCGATTACTCAAATTAAAAATGGTGAAACATTAAGGGCAAACACTTATAGTACTGCTGCTGTATGGTTAGCATGCGGACTTGATACTAATAATGTAATTTTTTACCGTCAAAGTGATGTACCTCAAGTAACCGAATTGTCTTGGTATTTAAGTTGCTTTTTTCCATTTCAACGACTCACATTAGCCCATTCGTTTAAAGATAAAGCAGATCGTTTGGAAGATGTAAATGCTGGATTGTTTACATATCCGATGTTAATGGCGGCAGATATTTTATTGTATGATGCAGAAATAGTACCTGTAGGAAAAGATCAATTACAGCATTTAGAAATCACTCGCGATGTTGCCTCTCGTTTTAATCATCAAATGGGAGAAACTTTTGTGTTACCAGAAGCCAAAATAGATGAAAATACAATGTTGATACCTGGAACTGATGGTGAGAAAATGAGTAAGTCTCGTAATAATTATATCAACATTTTTGAAGACGATAAAAAGTTACGTAAACAAATAATGAGCATACAAACGGATAGTACACCACTTGAAGAACCTAAAAATCCAGATACATGTAATTGTTTTGCGTTGTATAGATTATTAGCTACACCAGA
>JACXVH010000247.1 GCA_014763515.1 Flavobacteriaceae bacterium | reverse complement strand
TGAATTAGTTCCTGTAGATTTTACAACTAAATCGTCAGGACGAATGATATCATTATCGTCTACATAGCGTGCTATTAAATCAACAAATTCTTTTCCATATTTCTTTGCCTTTCCTTCGCCCACACCATGAACATTACTTAATTCGTCAATTGTAATTGGATATTTTAACGACATGTCTTCTAGAGATGGATCTTGAAAAACTACAAATGGAGGAACACCTAATTTCTTTGCTACTTTTTTTCGTAGTTCTTTTAACATGCCCATCAGTGCCTCATCTGCTGTACCAGAAGATTTTGCTGCTGCTATAATATTTTCATCATCTTCTTCGCTGAACTCATGATCTTCAGACATCATAAACGAATAAGGTTTTTCAATGTATTGATATCCTTTTTCGGTGACCTTTAAAACACCATAAGTCTCAATATCTTTTTTAATTAATCCATCCACTAAAATCTGACGGATTAATGCCATCCAATAACGTTCATCAAACTTTTCACCTTTTCCAAATAAAGGATTAGCATCAATTTTGTGAGCCTTGATTATTGCGTTTACTTTACCTAATAAAGTAAATATGATTTCTTTAGATTTGAATTGTTCTTTTGTATCTCGAATTACCTTCAGTAATAATTGAACTTGATCTTGCGACATTGAAGTTTCTGCATAAGCAACAACTTCTTGTAATAAGGCATAACCTATTTCTTGTTCTGCAACAGGTTTTCCTGCCATGAACTTTTCAAGTTTTTCGATGTCTTTATATGAGTAGTAAGCTAAACAATGACCTTCCCCTCCATCTCGCCCTGCTCGTCCTGTTTCTTGATAATAGCTTTCGAGAGATTTGGGTATGTCGTGATGAATTACATAACGAACATCGGGTTTATCAATCCCCATTCCGAAAGCAATTGTTGCCACTACTACATCGACATCTTCCATTAAGAACATATCTTGGTGTTTTGCTCTTGTTTTTGCATCTAAACCCGCATGATAAGGCACAGCACTGATTCCGTTTACCTGAAGTAATTGCGCAATATCTTCTACTTTTTTTCGACTTAAACAATAAATAACACCGGATTTTCCTTTATGCTGTTTGATAAATCGAATGATATCGCCTTCAACATTTTTTGTTTTTGGGCGTATTTCGTAGAATAAATTTGGACGGTTGAATGATGCTTTAAAAACATTAGCATCAGACATGTCTAAATTTTTCAAAATATCTTCTTGAACTTTTGGTGTAGCAGTTGCTGTTAATCCAATAATTGGAATATCGTTTCCTAGTTGCTTTATTATTGCTCTAAGATTTCTATACTCTGGTCTAAAATCGTGTCCCCATTCCGAGATACAATGTGCTTCATCAATGGCAACAAAAGAAATTTTAACTTCTCTAAAAAACTGAATATATTCCTCTTTTGTTAAAGATTCTGGCGCTACATAAAGCAATTTTGTAACACCGTCTTTAATATCTTTTTTTACTTGATTAACTTCTGTTTTAGTTAAAGAGGAGTTTAAAACATGAGCAACTCCTAATTCAGAACCTAAACTTCTTATTGCATCTACTTGATTTTTCATCAATGCAATTAGTGGCGAAACAACTATGGCTGTTCCGTCCAAAACAAGAGCTGGCAATTGGTAACATAAAGATTTACCACCACCTGTAGGCATAATTACAAAAGTATTGTTACCGTGAATTATACTATTAACCACTTGTTCTTGAAGTCCTTTGAATTGGTTAAACCCGAAATATTTCTTTAATTCTTTGTGTAAATCAATTTCGTTCGGTTTCATTCGCTATTAATATGATTTTACCTAAATTTGCAAACATAAAGATACAATTTTCTTTAAATAAACAAAACATAATTAAAATATACTTTGAACACAACTGCAAGTATTTTAGAGACCGTAAAAAAAACTATAATTGAAGAAAGTAAGGCGATACATAAACTTACTGAATTTCTTACCGAAGAATTTGCCGAGGCTGTTTTAAAAATCTATGAAACTAAAGGCAGATTAATCGTTTCAGGAATTGGAAAAAGCGCTATTATTGCCCAAAAAATTGTAGCTAGTCTAAACTCAACAGGAACTCCGTCGCTATTTTTACATGCTGCCGAAGCAGTTCACGGCGATTTAGGAATGGTTCAACCTGAAGATATTATTATATGTATTTCTAAAAGTGGTAACAGTCCAGAGATTAAAGTTTTAGTTCCATTGTTAAAGCGTTTTGGAAACATATTAATTGGTATGACTTCTGATAGAAACTCTTTCCTTGGAAAAGAATCTCATTATATTATGCACGCTCATGTTGATAGAGAAGCTTGTCCAAATAATTTGGCGCCAACAAATAGTACTACGGCTCAATTAGTTTTAGGTGATGCTCTTACAGTTGCATTAATGGAATTACGCCAATTTAAAAGTGAAGATTTTGCTATCTACCATCCAGGTGGTGCGCTAGGAAAAAAATTATTACTACGCGTTGCCGATATGTTAGACACAACACATACGCCACAAGTTTCTCCTGATGCTTCCATTAAAAAAGTAATAATGGAAATTTCTGAAAAACGTTTAGGAGTTACTGCGGTTATCGACAACAACAAAGTTATCGGAATTATTACTGATGGTGATATTAGAAGAATGTTAAATGCAAACGATACTTTTACCCATTTAACTGCACAAGATATTATGACTAAAAATCCAAAAAACATTCCATCTGGCACTTTAGTTTCTGAAGCTTTAAGTATTTTAGAAAACAATTCCATTACACAACTAATGGTAATTGACAATAATGAATACAAAGGTGTATTACATTTACACGATATTTTAAAAGAAGGAATAGTATAATGGCTAAGAATTTAGGAGAAATGTCTTTTTTAGATCATCTTGAGGAATTGAGATGGTTATTAGTTAGAAGTACAATTGCAGTTTTAGTTTGCGCTACGATTGCATTTTTCTTTAGTGATTTTATTTTCGATCAAATTATTTTTGGACCAAAAAATCCAGATTTTATTACCTATAGATGGTTTTGCGATTTATCACAGCAATTTGGTTTAGACGAAAGTTTATGTGTTACTGAAATTCCAATGCGCATTCAAAGCCGTGAAATGGGCGGACAATTCTCTGCTCATATGTGGACATCTATTACTGCTGGATTTAT
>JACXVH010000246.1 GCA_014763515.1 Flavobacteriaceae bacterium | reverse complement strand
ACTATTCCTCGTAACGTTCCATTTCTCTATCGTAGAATTCTCCCGCTAGAGTAATTAAATGTTCCATTTCGCTTTCTAATTCTTTTTCGTCTTCGCCTTCAACATCTTCTAAAATTTCTACTTCATCGTCTTTTAAATTGATAATGAATTGAGGAAAATCTAAATGGATAATAAAAATATCATCTGGAAAATCAGAATTATCTGCTAAAACAAATTTTGGTAAGTTCATTTTCTTTAATTATGAATTATAAATTATGAGTTATAAATATAGTTAATTTGTTGATTCGTTGATTTGAAAAACTAATCACTTTTCACTTTTCACTAATCACTTGATCAACAATCAACTTTTTCGTTTCGTTGTTAAATCGGATAAATAAAAATAACGCAGCGGCTGTTAAACCTGCTAATAAGCCTATCCAAATTCCGGTTGCTCCTAAACCAGTATAAATACCTAAATAAATAGAAATAGGAAAACCAATTACCCAATAAGCAATAAACGTAATATACATAGGTACTTTTACATCTTGTAAGCCGCGTAAAGCGCCTAAAACTACAACTTGTAAACCATCGGAAATTTGAAAAATTGCAGCCACTAATAATAATTGTGCCGCAATAGTTACTACTTCTAGGTTTTCTGTAAAATTGGCTACATCTTTCAAATCGACAAAAATTGTTGGTAATTGCTCGTGAAATAAAAAGAATATTGTAGCAAAAGCTATTTCTAAAATAGTTGCTAATAAAAATATTGAAAATGCTACTAAACGTAGTTTATGAAAATCGCCTAATCCTTTTTGATTTCCAACGCGAATCATAGCGGCTACACTTAATCCCATCGCAAACATAAAAGTAAACGAAGCTAAACTTAACGCTACTTGATTAGCGGCTTGGCTTGTAGTTCCTAATCTTCCCGAAAGCCAAATAGCTCCTGTAAATAAAGCTACTTCAAAAAACATTTGCATAGCTGACGGGGAACCTAACTTAATAATTTTTAAATTAACTTCTCGTTTAATTTCTTGTAACGAAAATCCTTTAAAAAACGGATGAAACTTCTTGCGTTTGTTCATCATGTAATGCATATAACCTAGCATTACAAAACGAGAAGCAATAGTTCCAACAGCTGCACCAACAATTCCTAATTCTGGGAAAATCCAAATTCCGTAAATGAATAAATAATTCAGCAAAACATTGGTAATATTTCCAAGAATCGTTGCCCACATCGAATATTTTGTTTCACTCATGCCATCAGCAAATTGCTTGTAAGCTTGAAACATTATCAATGGAATTAACGAGAAAGCGACAATATCTAAATAAGGTTTAGCTAAAGTTACTACATGTTCGGGCTGACCCATGAACGAAATTAAAGGCTTTGAAAAATAGATAATTCCAAATAAAATTACTCCAAGAATCGTACATAAATACAAGCCATGATGAAAAGCACTTCTTCCCTCTTCTATATTTTTCTTTCCATCGGCTTCGGCAACTAAAGGCGTAATTGCTGTTGAAAAACCAATCCCCAAAGACATCGCAATAAACACAAAACTGTTTCCAAGTGAAACTGCCGCCAGTTCGGCCGGACCTAATTTTCCAACCATAACATTATCGACAATACTCACAATAGTATGTCCTAACATTCCCGTAATAATGGGCAATGCTAAACGAATATTATAAGAGAACTCCTTAGTGTATTGTGATAAATTCATACCTTTTTAAAATCGAATGCAAAGGTAGGTTTTTAGGGATTAGTAATTAGTAATAAGGGATTAGTTTTTTTATAAAATTTATCTTATCCCTTTTTTCTTATCCCTTTTCACTTTTATAGAACACTTTAATTTTCAGAAGACAATTTATCGTGGTAAAACTTAATATTTTCTTTAATTTCTTCGTCTAATTCAGGTTCTTTAATATCTGTATATTTTTGAAGTTCTTCTAAAATGGTTTTGGCAACTAAATAACGACAAGTTTCTTTATTATCCGCTGGAATTACATACCAAGGCGCATGTTCTTTTGAAGTTCGGTTGATGGCATCTTCATAATAAACTTGATAGGTGTCCCAAAGTTCGCGTTCGGCTAAATCGGCTGGAGAAAATTTCCAATTGTGTTTTTCTTCTTCTAATCGTCTAAGCAAACGTTGGCGTTGTTCTTCTTTACTCAAATGCAAATAAAACTTTAAAACAATAATTCCGTTTAATGTTATGTGCTTTTCAAAATTATTAATGCTTTCAAAACGATTTTCCCAAAAAGTTTCATTTATATCTTCAACAGAATGTATTCCTGGAATTCTTTCGTTCAAAATATATTCGGGATGCACACGAGTAATTAAAACATTTTCATAATGCGTTCTATTAAAAACCGAAAACTTTCCTTTTTCAGGCAAAGCCAAATAATGGCGCCATAAATAATCGTGTTCCAATTCTGTAGAATTTGGTGTTTTAAAACTATGTACCACTACTCCACGTGCATTAAATTCTTTAAAAACTTCACGAATTAAACTATCTTTTCC
>JACXVH010000245.1 GCA_014763515.1 Flavobacteriaceae bacterium | reverse complement strand
TAAGACTGTGTAAAATTTAAAATTAAACAAAAAAATAATGGGGTTTTAAAACCCCATTATTTTTTCTACTTACACAGTTTATGTTATAGTACCTTTTAAAAAGAAAGCCTGATAAAATCAGGCTTTTCTATTTATTTTTGATTATATCCAAAACGTCTCAACTGACGTTCGTTGCTTCTCCAATCTTTATTTACTTTCACATAGGTTTCTAAAAAGATTTGTTTTCCAAAGAATTTTTCTAAATCTTCTCTTGCTTGAATCCCAACTTTCTTCAATGCAGCGCCTTTGTGACCAATAATAATTCCTTTTTGTGTATCGCGTTCAACCATGATTACTGCACGAATTCTAATAATATCATCGTCTTCCTTAAACTCTTCTGTTTCAATCTCAACAGCATACGGAATTTCTTTGTCATAGTTTAATAAAATTTTCTCTCGAATAATTTCATTTACAAAGAAACGCTCAGGCTTATCTGTTAAAGCGTCTTTTGGATAAAAAGGAGGCGATTTTGGTAATAAATCTATAATTCTATCAAAAACCGTTTGTACATTAAATTTTTCTAAGGCCGAAATAGGAATAATTTCGGCATTTGGCACTTTCTCTTTCCATAAATTCACATGTCCTTCTAAATGTTCTTGATTTGATTTATCAATTTTATTTAGTAACAATAAAACAGGAATATTTGCATGAATAATTCTCTTAAAAAATGCTTCGTCTTTTAACTCTTTCTCACCTATTTCTACCATGTAAATTAAAACATCGGCATCTTCAAAAGCATTTTTAACAAAATCCATCATGGAACTTTGTAACTCATAAGCGGGTTTTATAATTCCTGGAGTGTCGGAAAACACAATTTGAAAATCGTCTCCGTTTACAATTCCAAGAATTCTATGACGCGTAGTTTGCGCTTTACTGGTTATAATCGACAAACGCTCGCCTACTAATGCATTCATTAAAGTAGACTTTCCTACGTTAGGATTGCCAATAATATTTACGAAGCCTGCCTTATGCATGATTTTTAGTTTTTAAGGTTAACATTTTAAGCCAAATGTCCACTGGACATTCTCCTCTTAATATCAAATCTATAATATTAACAAAACCTGCTTTGTGATTCATAATCTATAATTTATAATGCAAAGGTAGTTCAAATATTACAACAATGCTAAAATTAGAAGTAGAGTATCATGTAATGTAATTTTAATTTGAAGCTCAGTAAAATAGTTGTTTTTAAATTTCTTAATCTAGATTAACTTTTTAATTAAACTCAAATTCCGTAATTTGCAATCATAAAACTTAAAAAATAATTAATATTAGGACTATGAAAAAAAATGGTTTATTCGCTTTAGTAGCAGCTGGTTTAATTTTGACATCATGTGGTGGTAAATCTACTGAAACTACAACATCAGCAGAACAAGAAGTTGCCGCAACTACAGAAAATGTATTTGCAGTAGATACAACTGCTTCAGTTGTAAAATGGAAAGCATTTCACAAAGGTGGTTTTGCACCACGTTGGGGTACTTTAAGTATCCAAAATGGAGAAATTTCGGTGTTAGGTGATGCCGTTAATGCAGGTAGTTTTGTAATTGATATGCAATCGTTAAAAGTTGATCCAGCTTCTGTAACTGAAGAAGGGAAAAAAGCTACTGATCTTGAAGCACACTTAAAAAATGCTGATTTCTTTGACGTTGAAAACAACAAAACTGCTGAATTTAAAATTACTAAAGTTGAAGATTTAGCTGCGCCTTTAGCAGAAGGTGAAGGTGTAAAAGATGCAAACAAAATGTTAAGTGGTAATTTAACATTATTAGGAAATACCTTAAATGTTTCTTTTCCAGCTAAAATTGATGTAGTTGATAACACCGTAACTATTCTTGCTGATTTTACTGTAAATCGTGCTGAGTGGGGAATTAAGTTTGGAACAAATGAAGCTGATCCTGCAGAATGGATGATTAGTAAAGATATTGAAATAAGTGTTGATGTTAAAGCAACTAAATAAGCTGTTTTAAAACAACTTTTCTTACTAATAAAAAAGACATCATATATGATGTCTTTTTTATTTTATAAGTAATACCATTTATAAATAATAATTAACTTGGAACAAAAAATAGAGTTATTAAGACTAATTAACTATTTTCATGTTATAATTGAATGCATTTGTATGTCTTATGTAATCTCGGTAGACCACAGAATCTATTAACTCAATAGCCTTCTCAACATCTTGTTTTTTTACTCGAACCTTTATAGATTTTTTATTGACACTATCAATTATTAAATAATGATCATTTAAGTTTAAAAAATGAAACATTAATACATAAATCAACAAGACCAATAAAATAGATAGATGAGTAGGAAAATAAGCCGAAAGAATTGAAACTAATATAATTAAAGAAATATATAAAGTTAAAAAGGACACTATCCTAAAAAGTGTGTAAGTTAAAAATAATGGGGTTTGACTTTTTAATTAAAGTTGAACCCTTTTTTCAAAAATAGTTAAGAACTGAT
>JACXVH010000244.1 GCA_014763515.1 Flavobacteriaceae bacterium | reverse complement strand
AGAAGTAAATATTAGAGGTTTTTTAGGAAAAATGATTTTTTCTGGAGAAGAAGCTTTAAAGAAATGTAATGTATTATCTGGAGGAGAGAAAGTTCGTTGCATGACTTCTAGAATGATGATGATGAGAGCCAACGTTTTAATGTTAGATGAACCTACAAACCACTTAGATTTAGAGTCTATTACAGCTTTCAATAATTCATTGAAAAATTTTAAAGGAACTGTTTTATTTACAACGCATGACCATGAGTTTGCTCAAACAGTTGGTAACCGTATTTTAGAATTAACACCCAAAGGAATTATCGATAGATACATGACTTTTGATGAATATTTAGATGATCCTAAAGTAAAAGAACTTCGTAAATCGATGTATGCATAAAAATAAAAAACTCCCGCTATATGCGGGAGTTTTTATTTTTTTATACTCAAAGCACCACTAGGGCATTTCTCTACTTGGTCAATCAATTCTTCTGAAGTTGCATGTTCTGGTTTCACCCAAGGTTTTTCTTTAGGGTTATAAACTTTAGGTAAGGTTTTTACACACATGCCACTATGTATACATTTTTCGGGTTTCCAAATAATTGTAATCTCTCCGTTTGAATATTCTTTATTTTCCATAATTAAGGATTTATATTTCTGAAATTTAAGTAATTTTTTTAATAAAACAAAACATCATTAAGACTGCTTTCTCTACTAAATACTGATTTTGCAAATGGACAAAGTGGTAAAATTTTTAAATTGTTTTTTCGGGCATAATCTACGGCTACTAAAACCATTTTTTTTCCTACACCTTGCCCATTAAAATCAGTAGAAACTTCAGTATGATCAATTATAAATTTATTAGTTCCGGCCCAGGTGTAGGTCATTTCTCCCACTTTATAACCATTTGAAAAGCCTTTAAAACTTCCATTTTTTTCGTTATTGTTGTGTTGAATTTCCATATTTTTTGAGTTTTATTTTTTTAAAAATTAATTAATCTGTTGTTTAAAATTGGCAATTTTGTCGTTTAACTCTTTTAACAAATCAGAATTAATAATTCCGTTTTTTAAGTCAAAATTTTCATAAAATTTTGGTAATGAAAAACTTTCTACAATATCAGCTCCAAAAGCTGGAAAATTTTTTTGTGCCAAAGCCATTGAATTTCCACCGCCAAAACCACCAGGAGATTTACTCATTAAAAACATTTTTTTGTTTTGAAAAACTTTTTCGTTAATTCTAGAACACCAGTCAAATATATTTTTAAATGCAGCAGTGAAATTTCTATTATGTTCTGCCATCGAACAAATAATAATATCCGCTTCATTAATGGCTGTTAAAAATTGATGGGCTTGTGGTGGAAAACCATTTTTTTCTTTATCGACTGAGAAAAGAGGCATTTCAAAATTATTTAAATCCAATAGATTTATTTTATTGTTTGGAAATGATTGTAAAACAAATTTTACCAATTCACGATTAATTGATGTGGAAGAAGAACTTCCAGCAAAAGCGACTATTTTCATATTTTAATTTTTATTAAATAGATTTACGGGTAATGGAACATATGCATCTTCGTCTTCAGGGACTTTAGTAAAAGCATTGTAATTTTGGTTTTGCCATTTTTTTTTAGCATTTTCAATAATTTCTTTATCAGAACTTAAAAAATTCCAATAAATATAATGCTCTTCTTCAAAAGGTGTTCCGCAAAAAAATAAACAGTTCTATTTTTTTCATCATAAATTGATTAAGATTTTAATCTTCAGTAAAATTTATAAATATTTTTTCTTGTGCTAACATAGACTTATTTTCTTATTTAAAAACACAAAATGTTATGAATTCAAAAAAGTTTCATACTTAATGATTAATCTAAATAGCCAAATTTTCCTTGATTAAAATCGTTGAATGCTTCAATAATTTCTTCTCTAGTATTCATAACAAAAGGACCATGTGCAGCAATGGGTTCTTTTAAAGGTTCTCCACTTAAAACTAAAACAATTGTATCTTCGGTAGCTTCAATAGTAAAAGTTTCTCCTTCATTTTCAAACAATACAAAATGATCGGTTGCAACATTCTCACCATTCACTTTTACACTTCCTTCAATTATTACTAAACCAGTATTGTAATTGGCCGGAAAATTAAATTCAGCTGGACCCTTATTTCCATTATAATTACCTGCAATAACTTCAATAAAACCATTTTTACCCAAATCCACTTTTTTCATCTCACTATTTTTAATAGCTTGATATTTTGGTGTACTCATTTTATCTTTTGCAGGAAGGTTTACCCACAATTGTACCATTTGAAAAACGCCACCTTCTTTTGCCCATTCGGTTTCGTGAAATTCTTTGTGTAAAACACCGCTTGCAGCTGTCATCCATTGTACATCGCCTTGACCAATAACGCCACCACCACCAGCACTGTCATGATGTTCTACTTTTCCGTTATAAGCAATAGTTACAGTTTCAAAACCACGATGCGGATGAACGCCCACACCGCGAGGAATATCTGTTGGCGAAAAGAAATGTTTGGAATTATAATCGAGCATGATAAACGGGTCCATTCGTTCCATGTCTAAGTGATAAGCGCTTGGAATGAAATTATGTACTCTAAATCCGTCGCCCACAAAATGAGGAGTAGGTGGAGCCAATACTAACTTTATATTTTTTGTTTTCATAGTTTAATACTTCACTGTTTATTACAAATTTACCACTTGTTTTATCGATTAGAGTTAATCTAGGACATGAAATAAAATCGATTATAGATTTATAATAATTCCTTTAAGTTAATAAATTTTATTGTAAATTTACACACCAAACACAACGCTTTACTTTATGAGTCAAAAAATACTACTTTCTGCAAAAGAAGTAAACATTATACTACATCGTTTGGCTTGTCAATTAATTGAAAATCATTTAGATTTTTCTGAAACTATTTTAATTGGAATTCAACCGGAATTCAACCAAGAGGAAGTTTTTTAGCAAAAAGATTGGCGACAATTCTTGAAAACGATTATAAAATTTCAAATTTAAAACTCGGTTTTTTAGATATTACTTTCTTTAGAGATGATTTTAGAAAAAGTGATAAACCATTTGAAGCCAATAAAACAGAAATTGATTTTATTGTAGAGGATAAAAAAGTGGTTTTTATTGATGATGTTTTATACACTGGAAGAAGTATTCGTTCGGCATTAACAGCAATACAATCTTTTGGAAGACCTTCAGAGATCGAACTTCTTACATTAATCGATAGAAGATTTAGTAGACATTTACCTATTCAACCTGATTATAGAGGTAGACAAGTAGATGCCATTAATAATGAGAAAGTAGTAGTAAAATGGTTTGAAAATGATGGAGAAGATGCTGTTTTACTAATAGAAAAATAATACACAACAACACACAACTAAAATAAATGAAAGAGTTATCTGTAAATCATCTAATAGGTATTAAACACATTAATAAAGATGATATTGATTTAATTTTTGAAACAGCAGATCATTTTAAAGAAGTTATTAATAGACCCATTAAAAAAGTTCCTTCATTAAGAGATATTACCATTGCTAACATTTTTTTTGAAAACAGTACCAGAACAAAACTTTCTTTTGAATTGGCTCAAAAAAGATTATCAGCAGATGTAATTAGTTTTTCTGCAGCGCAATCTTCCGTTAAAAAAGGAGAAACACTTATTGATACCGTAAATAACATTTTATCTATGAAGGTAGATATGGTGGTAATGAGGCATAGTTCGCCAGGTGCAGCACATTTTTTATCTCAAAATGTAAATGCAAGTATTGTAAATGCAGGTGATGGAGCACACGAACATCCAACTCAAGCTTTGCTTGATAGTTTTACTATTCGTGAAAAATTAGGAGATGTAGCAGGTAGAAAAATTGTTATTGTAGGAGATATTTTGCATTCAAGAGTAGCTTTATCTAATATTTTTGCTTTACAAATGCAAGGTGCCGAAGTAAGAGTTTGCGGTCCAAAAACCTTAATTCCTAAACATATTGAATCTTTAGGGGTAAAAGTAGAGCCAAATTTAAGAAAAGCATTAGAGTGGGCAGATGTAGCTAACATGTTACGAGTGCAAAATGAACGTTTAGATGTAAATTACTTTCCTTCAACAAGAGAATATACTCAACAATATGGTGTAACAAAAGAATTTTTGAATTCACTAGATAAAGAGGTAGTAATCATGCATCCCGGGCCAATTAATAGAGGTGTAGAAATTACTTCAGACGTTGCCGATTCTCAACAATCAGTTATTTTAAATCAGGTAGAAAACGGAGTAGCTATTAGAATGGCAGTAATTTATCTATTAGCTAGTAAAATTAAGCGATAGTTAGTATATTAGCATTGCTAAAACATTACATAATGAAAGTAGAGAAGAAAGGTCATACTACAATTATTAAAGAAACTAAAGGAGATTTTAATTTATTTCTAAAGAATGTTTCAAATGAGATTAAAAACTTTAGTGATCAAAATTTAATTTTTGATGTTACGCACGATAGCAATATTTCATTAAACGATTTACTTAATTTTAAACCACTTTCTAAAAGTCATAAAAAAGGGAAAAAATCATTTGTTATTGTAGCAAACGATATAGATTTTAATGATGTTCCACAAGATTTAAGTATTGTACCTTCAGTTTTAGAAGCACAGGATATTATTGAAATGGAAGAAATTGAACGCGATTTAGGATTTTAATAATTAAAAATTGATAATTAAAAATTGATAATTCTGATAATTGTTAATTATTCATTATCAACTATCAATTGAAATGAAACTTACTATTTTAGGCTGTTATGCAGCAACCCCAAGAACCATAACAAATCCTACTGCTCAAGTACTTGAAATTAAAAATCATATGTTTTTAATTGATTGTGGAGAAGGAACTCAAGTACAATTAAGAAAACATAAAATTAAGTTTTCTAAGATTAATCATATTTTTATTTCACATTTGCATGGAGATCACTTTTACGGTTTAGTTGGTTTAATCTCAACTTTTATGCTTTTAAACCGAGAAAACGATTTAAATGTTTACGGTCCAAAAGGAATAAAAGAAATTATCTTACTTCAACTTAGAGCTTCTGGTTCATATACAGGATATAATTTATATTTTCACGAACTTACCTCAGAGGAAAGTGAAATTGTTTTTGAAGATGAAAAAGTAGTGGTCAAAACAATTCCTTTAAAACATCGAATATATGCAAATGGTTATTTGTTTCAAGAAAAAAATATCAAAAGAAAATTAAATCTTGAAGCTATTGAAAAATACGCTATTGATACATGTTATTTTCAAAAACTGGTTTATGGTGGTGATATGAAGTTGGAAGATGGAACTATAATTTCAAATAACGAACTTACTTTTGATCCAGAACCAGAAAAATCGTATGCATTTTGTAGTGATACGGTTTATAATGAAGCGATGATTCCTGATATTCAAGATACAGATGTT
>JACXVH010000243.1 GCA_014763515.1 Flavobacteriaceae bacterium | reverse complement strand
ATCCCAAACCGAAAATCTTTCGCGTTTGGGATTGTGTTTTTATCGTATTGAGATAAATTTTTATTTTCTGTAGCCATTAATTTATTTTGTCATTTCAATGTAAGCATCAACATTCATTGATTCTCTCATACCTTCATAATTTTCTTTAATTTGAGTATACAACTTATTAGCTTCTTCTTTTTTATTGTTTAAGAATGCCAATTGAGCCGCTTTTAATAAGAATCTTGGAGAAGTATAATCATTTTCATTCATAGATGCCGCTTTTTTATAAGCTTCAATTGCATCTTCTACTTTATTTAATTCTGAATACACATCACCTAAAGCTCCTTGTGCCATTGCTCCTAAAACTGTATCATCAGATTTAAATTTTAATAAATACGTTTCTGCATTTTTAAAATCTTTTAATTGTAAATAAGACATACCAGCGTAGTAGTTTGCTAAGTTTCCAGATTTTGTTCCAGAATATTGTTCAGCTACACCAACAAATCCTAATTTACCTTCACCACCTTTAAGTGCTAAATTAAACAATGAATCTTTAGCCGTATCTGTAGCAGCCAATGCATCATTAAAATAAGTTTGTGCTTGGTAAATATCGTTTAAAGCTTTTTCTTCTTTAGGTTCTACAGCAAACTTGTTGAAAAAGAAGTATCCCAATGTTAAAATTGCGATTGCTCCAACAACTCCTAAAATAACTTTTTGATTTTTAGCTACCCACTCCTCTGTTTTGTTAGCAGTTTCATCTAATGTATCAAAAACCTCTGCAGTAGTACTTTCACCAGTTTCTACAACTTCTTCAAATTCATTGAACTCATTTTCAACGTTTTCATCTTTCGGTTTTGGTGCTTTATACCCTCTTTTGTTATATGTTGCCATTTATTAGAAATTTATTGAGGTGCAAAAATATAATTTTTATTGAAACTCGCACAAAAAATTAATTCAAAATTCAAAATCAAATTAAATTTAAATCAAATAATTATATAATCTGTTACTTTTGCATTTAAAATCGCATCATTTTGTTTTTAAAAGAACTCCATTTAATTAATTATAAAAATATAAGCCAACAAGATTTTATTTTCGACAGTAAAATAAATTGTTTTGTAGGTAAAAATGGTATTGGTAAAACCAATATTTTAGATGCTATTTATCAATTAGCTTACACCAAAAGTTATTTTAATCCGCAAGCCGTTCAAAACATTAAACATGATGAAGATTTTTTTGTTATCGACGCTGTATTTAACAAAGAAAGTAAAGAAGAAAAAATAACGTGTAGTTTAAAAAGAGGGCAAAAAAAAGTTATTAAGCGCAACAACAAGCCCTATGAAAAATTATCAGAGCACATCGGATTAATTCCTCTTGTTATGATTTCTCCTGCCGATAGTGATTTAATTTCAGAAGGAAGTGAAACGAGAAGAAAATTTATAGATGGCGTTATTGCTACTTCAGATAATTTATTTTTAAACGAACTATTACAATATCAAAAGCTTATTGCACAACGCAATGCATTATTAAAATATTTTGCTGTAAACCATGTTTTTGATCAAGATAATTTAGCCATTTACGACGAACAAATTATTCCGTTAGGAAATCAAATTTTTGAAAAAAGAAAAAACTTTCTAGCGCAGTTTGTCCCAATTTTTAAAAAATATTATACTGAAATTTCAAGCGGTGCAGAAGATGTAAATTTGGTTTACCAAAGTCAGTTATTAGAAAAATCTTTTGACAACCTTTTAAAGGAAAATCTAAACAAAGATCGAGCACTTCAGTACACGAGTTCTGGTATTCATAAAGACGATCTAAATTTTGAAATAACAGATTATCCTGTAAAAAAATTTGGTTCACAAGGTCAACAGAAATCATTTTTAATAGCATTAAAACTTGCACAATTTGAATTTTTAAAACAAAAAAGTGGCGCTGCCCCTATTCTACTTTTTGACGACATTTTTGATAAATTAGATGCTTCAAGAGTAGAAAAAATTGTAACTATGGTAAACAATGATGTTTTTGGACAAATTTTTATTTCAGATACGCATGAAGAACGTACTGAAACCATTGTAAAACAAACACATCAATCTTATAAAATATTTAGAATTTAGATTATTAGATTTAGAGACTGAATGTTTAAATAATAAAAAAATATAATTTTAATTCCAACTTGTCACTTCGAGCGGAGTCGAGAAGTAAAAAAATAAAAAACATGAACTACCAACATAATTTCTCTTTAAAAAACTACAACACTTTTGGCATTGAGGCTTCGGCACAATCTTTTATAGAAGTTACAAATGAGCAAGAATTAGCACAAGTTTTAAAAGAAAATCAAAATATTTTTGTTTTAGGAGGCGGAAGTAATATGCTTCTAACTCAAAACATTAATCAATTAGTTGTTCATGTAAATTTAAAAGGTATCGAAATTGTTCAAGAAGATGCAGATTTTGTTTGGGTAAAAGGAAATGCTGGCGAAAACTGGCACGAATTTGTACAATGGTGTATTACAAAAGATTTAGGTGGTATCGAAATAGTTGCGAAGCTATGGAAATTGCGACTCAAAAAATGAGAACATTTACCAATGCAGAATGTAAATTTGCTTACCGCGAAAGTATTTTTAAAAACGAATTAAAAGGACAATTTATCATTACATCGGTAATTTATAAATTAACAAAAAAGAACCACAACCTCAATACTTCCTATGGCGCTATTGATGCCGAATTAGTAAAAATGAATGTTGAAAAACCTACTATAAAAACAATTAGTGAAGCGGTAATTGCCATTCGTAGTAGTAAATTACCAAACCCTAAAGACCTTGGAAATAGCGGAAGTTTCTTCAAAAACCCAATTATTTCTAAAGCACAATATGACAAAGCTGTGGAACAATTTCCTGAAATGCCACACTATAAAGTTTCCGATAGCGAAGTTAAAGTTCCGGCTGGGTGGTTAATTGAGCACGCTGGTTTTAAAGGAAAGCGTTTTGGCGATGCTGGTATTCATAAAAATCAAGCTTTGGTCTTGGTAAATTATGGTGGTGCTACAGGAAAAGAAATTTACGATTTATCGAAACTAATTCAAAAAACGGTTTTAGAACAATTTGGAGTTGCTATTGAAGCCGAAGTGAATATTATTTAATTACGAATTATCAATTACGAATTATCAATTATAAATCATTTTTCTTTTGTAAATTTGCATCAAAATAGAATATCATGAAACTAGCATTACTTACCATAGGATTATTATTATTAGCAGTTGCCGGAATTGCCATTAAAATTTGGGGTAAAAAAGATGGTAAATTTGCCGGAACTTGTGCTAGTCAAAGTCCGTTTTTAAACCAAGAAGGCGAAACTTGTAGCTATTGCGGAAGAACTCCAGAACAATACAAAGATTGTAACGAACCTTCACACTCTTAAGTTTTTCTTCTTTTATGATTTTTGAAATTCTACTCATTGCTTTTGCAACAGTTACTTTGTTGCAATTTATTTATTATATCGTTTTTTTCGGAAGGTTTAGTTTTGCTAAAAAACACGAGGCTAAGACTAAGAAAATTCCTATTTCAGTCATTGTTTGTGCTAAAAATGAAGCCGAAAACGTAAAAAAGTTTGTTCCGCTTCTTTTAGAACAAAATTATCCCGATTATGAAGTTGTACTTATCGATGATGCTTCAAGTGACGAAACTAGAGAACTTTTCGAAAATTTTGAAAAACAAAATTCAAAGGTAAAACTTGTAAAAGTAGACAACAACGAAGCTTTTTGGGGCAATAAAAAATGGGCGTTAACTTTAGGAATTAAAGCTGCAAAAAACGAATATTTGCTTTTTACAGATGGTGATTGTTATCCAAACTCAAATAATTGGATTACTGAAATGACGGCGCATTTCACTATGCACAAAACAATAGTTTTAGGTTATGGCGCTTATGAAAAAATTAAAAATTCATTCTTAAATAAAGTTATTCGTTTTGAAACCTTATTAACTGCTACTCAATATTTTGCTTGGGCAAAAATGGGACAACCTTATATGGGCGTTGGCCGCAATTTAGCATACAAAAAAGAAGAATTTTTTAAAGTAAGAGGTTTCCAAGATCATATGAAAATTCGCTCTGGAGACGATGATTTATTTATCAATCAAGCAGCAAATCGTCAAAATACAACGATTTGTTTTTCAGAAGATAGTTTTACTTATTCGGAATCAAGAAAAACTTTTAAAGAATGGTTTAACCAAAAAAGACGTCATGTTTCTACGGCTAAACATTATAAAGCTTTCGATAAATTTCAATTAGGCTTATTCTTTTTTACACAAATTAGTTTCTTTTTACTGGCTATAATTCTTTTAGCTTTTCAATACCAATGGATAATTGTGTTACCTATTGTAGTTTTTCGCTACATTTTTACTTGGTTGTCTTTAGGTTTTGCCGCTGGAAAGTTGAAAGAAAAAGATGTAATGTACTGGTTCCCTTTTATTGAAATATTCCTTATATTCACACAATTAAACGTTTTCATTACTAACATTTTTTCAAAACCAGTACATTGGAAATAACATCCGAGATCATTCAAAGCAATATTGAAAAAGCAAAAAATGGCGACCAAGTTGCTTTTACTTTTTTGCTCGATTTTTATTGGAATGAAGTGTATGGTTTTATGTTAAAAAGAACTGAAAACGAACACGATACCGATGATATTGTTATTGAAACTTTTGCAAAAGCTTTCGACAAATTAAACAGTTATAATCCCGAATTTGGTTTTAATACTTGGTTAATTACTATTGCAAAAAACGTTCATATCGATATGCTCCGTAAGAAAAAATCTTCTTTATTTGTAGGTATCACAAGTGAAGACGACGAAAGAGCTTTTGATGTAGCCGATGAAACTCCAACAGCTGAAGACGAATTAATTACTGAACAAAACCTTTCAGAATTACTACAATGTATTAAGCAATTAAAACCTGCTTATCA
>JACXVH010000242.1 GCA_014763515.1 Flavobacteriaceae bacterium | reverse complement strand
GGAATTTCTTTTTTTACAACTGGCTTTTCTGCTGGATTACCAAATTTATCAAAATAGAATATTGGTAATTTTTGAGTTTTACTCATTTTTTCTAAAGCAGGTAATACTTCCGAAGCTTTTCCTACTACTACAATTCTAGCGTTTTCTGCTTTAAAATATTTTTGTGCAGCATTTAAAATATCTTCAGGAGTTACCGCATTGATATTTTGCATGTACTTTTCGTAAAAATCATCTGGTAAACTTTGAGTTTCTTTATTTAATGCATAACGAGCTACTGTTGCTGGTTTTTCAATTTGCATTACAAAGTTTCCAATGTATTTTGCTTTTGCATTTTGTAATTCTTCGTTAGAAACTAAATCTGTTCTAATTCTTTTTACTTCATTTAATAGTTCTACAATAGCACTATCTGTAACAGCATTTCTTACAGAAGCTCCAGCTCTAAACTTTTTGATATACTTATCGGCCGCAATTGAAGAATAAGAACCATAAGTCCAACCGTGTTTTTCTCTTAAATTAAGAAAAAGTCTTCCTTCTCCGCCACCGCCAAGAATTTGGTTTGCCAAAATAATTGCAAAATAATCCTTGTCGGTCATTTTTAAATTTGACAGATTCACTAAAGAAATTTCAGACTGAACTGCATTTGGCGTATCAACAAAGTTTATTTGTGTATATTGAACATCTTTTGGATCAGAATACGTTAAAATAGGCGCAGTCGCTTTTTTCCATCTTCCAAAAAGATCTTCTACTTGTTTTTTAATTTCTTTATAATTTACATCTCCAACAATTACTAAATAAGCATTTCCGGGAACGAAGTAAGTGTTGTAATTTAACTTTACATCTGCCAGTGAAACATTATTAAAAGTTTCTTCAGAAGTAAATTCTCCATTATAATGCTCTTTTCCATAAACTAAAACATTTTCAACTCTCTTAGAAATAGAAGACACATTTTTTTCATCTGTTTTTAAGGTCTCAATTGCTTTTGCCTTTTCTTTTTCAAATTCATCTTGTAAAAAAACTGGATGTAATGCACCTTCAGCCATTAATTCTAATATTCTAGTCGAATATCTAGACAATCCTGTTGCTGAAGCTCCCGAATCCCAAAAATTAATATTAGCACCTAAAAAATCAATTTCTTCATTAAAAGCATCTTTTGAAATATTTTCGGTTCCATTTCCTAACATGGCACTCAATAAAGTTGAGACACCTTTTTTAGAACCTTCAACATATGGCGGATTATCTAAGGTTAAAGTATAAGAAACACGTGGTAATTTATGATTCTCAACAACCAAAACTTTTAATCCATTTTTTAAAGTAAAACTTTCTGGTTTTTTAATATTAATTTTAGGCGCTGGTCCTGCCTTTGGCATTGATCTATCTTGTGCTTGCATAGTTATTGTTAAAAATAAATAGGCTGCTATATATACTATTTTCTTCATTATGATACTTAGTTTTGTGATTTTTCTTGTGCTGGAAGATAATCTAAAATCATTCGTTGGCTTGGTTTTAAATATTTATTTGCCACCTCTTTAATTTCTTCTCTTGTTATAGAACGATAAATATTAATCTCAGTATTAATTAAATTAATATCGCCGTATAGCAAATAGTATGTTGCTAAGTTGTTTGCAATTCCTTCAACACTAGCATTGCTGTTTACATAATCGTTTTCGAATTTATTTTGAAGCTTTTGATAATCTTTTTCAGAAATTAGTTCTGTTTGAAGTTTTGTAATTTCTTCATCAAACTGACTTATAATTGCATCTTCAGAAGTATTACCCATTGGCATGCTGTAAATAAAGTAAGTCCCATAATCTTCTTGACTGTAATTAAAGGCTCCAACTTGTAAAGCCATTTTCTTTTCATCAACTAATTTTTTATATAATTTAGAACTTTTACCATCAGATAAATATGAAGAAATCATATCTAAAACTCTTGCGTCTCTAGTTTTCATAGATGGTGTTCTATAACAAGTTACATACATTGGAATTTGAATATTTGGATCTTCCCAAGTAGCCTTAAATGATTCTGTTATTGGTTTTTCTTCGTAAGTTTTACGAGTAACAGGAGTTCCCTTTGGAATTGCACTAAAATATTTATTTATCCATTCCTTTGCTTGAGTAGTGTCGAATTGACCCGCTATTACTAAAACAGCGTTATTTGGAATGTAGAATTTTTTATTAAACGCTTGAAACTCTTCTAAAGTAGCAGCATCTAAATGTTCCATTTCGCCAATAGTTGTCCAACGATATGGATGCTCTTTAAACATATTTTGTTTAACCGCTTTTATTAAATTACCATATGGTTGATTATCTACACGTAATCTTTTCTCTTCTTTAACCACCTCATTTTGAGTATCAACGCCGGAAAAACCTCATAATAGTAGGTTCTATCATCGGTTGTGTTTGCATTGTTTTGCCCTCCATTGGCTGTTACAATTTTAAACCACTCCCCTCTTTCAATATTTTTAGTTCCTTCAAACAAAAGGTGTTCAAAAAAGTGTGCAAAACCAGTTCTATCTGGTTGTTCGTCTTTTGCACCTACATGATACATAACTGAAGTAATTACTACAGGTGCCGAATTGTCTTGATGCAATACAACATGAAGTCCGTTTGGTAAGTCATATTCTTCAAATGTTACTTGTTGTGCGCTAGTTACATTTCCTATTAAAGTTGTAGCACTCAAAGCCATAAGAAAATTTTTCATAAAGTTAATTTTAGTTTTATAACAAAAATAAGTCGCAATATTAGTAGAAATGTTACAATTTTCAGGTATTTTTAACTTGATTTTAATCTTCTATTCTTCTTGGAAATCAAAATGATAGATATAATATTGTATATTAAAATTTTAATTGTATATTTGCACTCCTTAAATTTTAAATAAATTTATATGTACGCAATCGTAGAGATAGCAGGGCAACAATTTAAAGTAAGCAAAGACCAAAAAGTTTTTGTACACCGTTTAGCAGAGAACGAAGGAAATAAAGTTTCTTTTGACCGCGTTCTTTTATTAGACGATAATGGTACAGTAACTTTAGGCGCCCCAGCTATAGAAGGTGCTTCTGTAGAAGCTAAAGTGTTACAACACTTAAAAGGTGACAAAGTAATCGTTTTCAAAAAGAAAAGAAGAAAAGGTTACAAAAAGAAAAATGGTCACAGACAATCTTTAACTCAAATCATCATTGAAGGAATTGTTGCTTCAGGTGCTCCTAAAAAAGCGGCTAAAAAAGAAGCTCCAAAAGCTGATGCTCCAGCAAAAGCTTCAAAAAAAGGTGACGATTTAAAGAAAATCGAAGGAATTGGTCCTAAAGCTGCTGAAGTATTAGTCGCTGCAGGTATTGACACATTTGCTAAATTAGCTGAAGCTTCTGCTGACAAAGTAAAAGAAGTATTAGATGCTGCTGAAGCAAAAGTTCAACATTTAGATCCTACTACTTGGGCGCAACAAGCACAATTAGCTGCTGATGGTAAATGGGATGAATTACAAAAATTACAAGATGAATTAAACGGCGGTAGAGCAGTTTAATTTTAGTATTAACTTAAAAAACTCATAACGTCATGGCTCACAAGAAAGGTGTCGGTAGTTCGAAGAACGGTAGAGAATCAGAATCGAAACGTTTAGGCGTGAAGATTTTTGGTGGTCAAGCTGCTATTGCAGGTAACATCATCGTAAGACAAAGAGGTTCTAAACACAACCCAGGTGAAAATGTTTACATGGGAAAAGATCATACTTTACATGCTAAAGTTGATGGTATTGTTCAGTTCCAAAAGAAAAAAGACAACAAGTCTTATGTTTCAATTGTTCCATTTGAAGCATAATTTCTTAAAAATATCTTTATAAAAAAAGCCAGCTTTTAGCTGGCTTTTTTTATGATGTGTCTTGTCCTGAAAAAAGTTGACTAAAAAACAAGAAAAATGTCGACATTAAAAGATTCTCAAAAATTACAGAGAGCTCCACAGTTTTATAGTGAAGC
>JACXVH010000241.1 GCA_014763515.1 Flavobacteriaceae bacterium | reverse complement strand
AATTCTAGTTAAATCGAGATCTAAATTTTCAAAACTGTTTGTTCTTAAATTTTGATGTTTTGATTTAAAATTTTCGACATTAGGTTTAAGATGTTGAACATTAGCATAATCTACATACCCTATTTTGATTTTTTTACCAGTTTCTATTTCGGTAATTGTGTCTTCATTTAGACAGCTTATAAAAAAGAGTAGAGAAATAGAGAGTAGAAATAGATTCCACTTGAATTTTTGTTTATTCATTTTTAAAAATTAAACCTTTTCATATTTCAAAATTGACGGTTGAAAAGGATTTATTAGACCGTTAGGTTTAGCAGTAATTTTTTTTAAAAATTGCTTAAAATACTTCGGATTATTCTACGCAATCTTGTTTTAAAATTACTTGTAACGGTCTCGTATAAGAATAGTAGCGGATTAAAATGCACTACTTTTCGGTTAGGTACAGACTTTTTTTAGATTCACTTACTTTCGTTTTAGCGATTAAACCGCTATTATTTTTATACATTGTTACCTGCTGGCTTTTTTCTTTTTCACTTAATTCGGGTTCTATTCGTTTATTTCTTATTAGTATTCTAAAATATGGACATTTCCCATTTATGGACAAATCTTTTCCGTCATTTCCTTTTCTGAATTTGATAATTTCAAATTGTTCAGGATTGAATTTGTGTAAAAATGTAATAGGAACTCCCATAAAACCTTTATAGTCTAAAGGAATGTTTTGTGTCTTATTGACGTTAATTCCGTTATAATTGTCGTATTTAGGGTAATCTATTTCGTTCCCATAATATTTTTTGGTAAGTTCAATATCTTCGTGTCGTTTAGAAGTATCTAAATTTGTTAGCCAAAGACAATTATTTGGCGAGACTATTCTATTTCCCAATTCGTCAATTCTAGCTTCAGTTCCGTAAAGTTCATAATGTTCAGGTACTATAAAACCAGAAACTCCTCTTCCTAGATTTATTCCTAACCAGGCTTGATTATTTTTGATTAATTTAAAAATTTCCTTGTATGTAATGGCATTAATGTTGCCAATTATCAAAAACTTTTTGTCGTAGTTTATGAGTTGAGAAACATATTCTCTAAAAAGTGAAAATGGTGGGTTTGTAACAACAATATCCGCTTGTTTTAGTAGTTCGATACTTTCTGAACTGCGAAAATCTCCATCTCCTTTAAAATGAATAATGTCTGTTGAGCTTGGTTTAATTTTACTCTTTTCTGTATCCGTGTATTCGTAATAAAAACCATTTTCAGTTTTTTCTGTATTGAACAAATCAATTTCTTGTTCTTTGTAACAAGAAGCTATTAGCTTTTTTAAACCTAATTCTTTGAAATTTATAGCAAAGTATTTAAAGAAATTACTAATTGTAGGGTCATCACAATTGCAATAAACTACTTTGTTCTCAAAATGATTTTTATAGTGTTGCAATTCACTCTCAATATCAGAAAGTTGTGTGTAAAATTCATCACTTTTTGACTTTTTAGCTTTTTGCAGTAACTTATTTGTTGCGTTTCTTCCCATTTTCAATTTCTATTTATTTTTGGTTATCTGATTGAATAAATCACTACCCAAAATCTGAAGAGAAGTTTTTGAAACTTCTATCATAATATCGAACATATTTTTAACATCCCATTTTCCTCCATTTCCTTGTGAATAAATAGAGGTTGCTTGAAGCATAATAGTTTTATCTTTATGTTTTACAAACTTATTTTTGCACAAATTGGTGTTTATTGGCATTCCATAGTTTGCAGAAGTTAATCTGTCTAATCTATTCAATGTTCCTGAATTGTATTCAAGTTTTACAATTCTTCCGTCAGGTCTTTTAATTGAAATTGTTTCAGTCAAGAAATTTGAGCCTTCTAAAAACAAAACATATGGGAAGTGTGATTCCGATAGCATAAAATTAGCAATTTCCGATATGTTTTTATGTGAACGTTCTATCGCATTTCCAGCAGCCATTAGGTCTTGATTATTGGCTGTTCCTACTAACTTCCCTTTCAGTATGTTTTCAATGTCTTTTCCTTGGTGTTTAGCTTCTGATACTAATATTATTCTCCAATTACCATTGTCATCTTTTACTTCAATGATACCACCATCTGGTTTTATGCTTGAATTTGAAACAAAGAGAGTTTGCCCCAAATCTTTATCAACTTTTTGAAGTGCTTCGTTTATTTCTTCTTTTTTTATTGTCTTTCTGTAACGAAAAGATAAGTTAGGATATTCTTTTTCAAGTTGTTCAATTATAAGGTTTGATATTTTACCAACCGTAATGTCGTGTAATTTTGCTTCGTCTCCAAATATGCCTACTACACCTTGCGACTGTTTATGTTGACTTGTTAATCTTTTTGATTGGTTCTTTTTTGCCATATTTATTTATCATTATTGACTTTTACAAAGGTACATTTTTTTCAATTAGGGCGGGGTTTTCAGCTTGCAGGTAACGGTCTCGGCTTACACTTCGGCGCAAACCTTATAAACCAAAGATAGCAAAAAATCGGATTAGAAAAAATTCGGGAAGAATTTTTTCGGCAAAAATGC
>JACXVH010000240.1 GCA_014763515.1 Flavobacteriaceae bacterium | reverse complement strand
TATTTTGCACCAGAAGCTAGAGGATTGGGTTTAGGTAAACAAATTATCGAAAAATGTTTCGTTTTTGCAAAAGAACAAGGATTTAAATATTGTTATTTAGAAACGTTACCTTTTATGGAAAGTGCTCGAAAACTTTATGAAAAAATGGGATTTCAATATTTAGACGGACCAAAAGGAGCAACTGGTCACACTAGTTGTGATGTTTGGATGATAAAAGAATTATAATGACGTTAAAAGAACTTAAAATACATTTTCAAAACAAGTTACAGTCTATTTATGATGAAGAAGAAATCGATAGTTTTTTCTTTATGATAACGGAAAAATTTTATACTATTCGAAGAATAGATTTTACTTTAAATCCCGATTTTATAATTGAAAATTATCCTGAATGGGAAGCTATAATTTCCAATTTAAAACAAGAAAAACCAATACAATATATTTTAGGCGAAGCATGGTTTTATGGTTTGAAATTTAAAGTAAACGAAAATACTTTAATTCCACGTTCAGAAACAGAAGAATTAGTCGAGTGGATTTTGAAAGAGTTATCAATTATCAATTATCAATTACCAATAAATATTCTAGACATCGGAACTGGAACGGGTTGTATTCCCATTAGTTTAAAATCTAATTTACCTGAAGCAGAAGTTTTTGCAATTGATGTTTCTGAAAAAGCATTAGAAATTGCTAATCAAAATGCAAAAGATAATAATGTTGAAATTAATTTTATTCAAACTGATATTTTAAAAACTAATAATTTAGAAAACCTTTTACCTTTTACCCTTAACCCATTACCTAAATTAGATATAATAGTCTCAAATCCACCTTATGTTCGTAATTTAGAGAAAGAAGAAATCAAGAAAAATGTATTGAATTACGAACCTCATTTGGCACTTTTTGTAGAAGATAATGATGCGCTTTTGTTTTATAGAAAAATAGCACAATTGGCAAAAGAAAGCTTACAACCAAATGGATTACTTTTTTTTGAAATCAATCAGTATTTAGGTCAAGAAACAGTAGGAATATTAAGCCAACTCGGTTACCAAAATATCGAATTGAGAAAAGATTTAAAAGGTAATGATAGAATGATAAAGTGTACTTTGTGAAAGTAAAAAGTAATTTTGCACTAACCACTAATTATTCATATCGCAACGCTTCAACTGGATCTAATTTTGAAGCTTTAATAGCAGGAAATAGACCAGAAATAATGGTAACTAAAAATGTTGTAATAAAAGCAGCAATAATGGCTAACCACGGAATTGAAAATGTAAATCCAAATCCCATTGCGATTCCTGAACCTAAAAGAATTCCGAAGATTATTCCTAAAATTCCACCAATTTGACTAATCACAAAAGTTTCTGTAAAGAATTGCCAAGCAATTGTAGATTTTTTGGCACCTAATGCTTTTCTAATTCCTATTTCTCTAGTTCTTTCGGTAACTGAAACTAACATAATATTCATTAATGCGACAGTAGAACCAAAAACGGTAATAGCACCAACAACAATAGCAATCCAATTGATAACAGCAATGTTATCGCCTAATCGTTGAATTAAATCATCACTTCTCGAAATACCAAAGTTTTCTTTTTCAATCGGATTTAAATGACGAATTTGACGCATTGTAATTTTAGCATTATCAACAGCTTCATTTAGAAGTCCTTCTTTGTTTATCATTACCGATAAATCGTAATTAATGTTAGGTTGAGAAAATATTGAACGTGCAATTTGATTGGGAATTAAAACTCTTAAATCTTGGCTGTTCCCAAAAGTGGAACCTTTTTCCTTTAGAACCCCAATAACTTTAAATTTTGCACCACGAATTGAGATAGTTTTATCAATAGGATTTTTATCTTTAAATAAACCTTTTTCGAAATCGGAACCTAATACACAAACGTAATTATTGTTAATAACATCAAAAGCATTAAAATTTCTTCCTTTAACCACTTCTAAACCTTTGTTAGGACAAAAGTTTTCGTCTACACCAACAATTGTAATTTCTGGATCTGTTTTTTCGTCTTCGTGTTTTACTTCAATACTAGAAGCAGCAGTAAAAGATAATGAAGTGGTTGTAAAAGGGAAATTATAACGCTCTTTAAAAGCCTTTGCTTCAGGATAACTAATGATAGGATTTGGTTTAAATTCTTCATTATTTTGACTAATTTCTGAAGAAAAATCATATTGACTTATCGAAAACGTATTGGCTCCCATAGAGGCAAAGTTTCCAAACAAACTGTTTTCTAGGGCTTTTGTAAGTGTTAAAATACCAACAAGAAATGTAATACCAATTAAAATAATGATAACAGTAAGCGTTGTTCGTAACGCCTGACTTTTAATAGAGTCTAATGCTATCTTTGTGTTTTCTTTAAATAATCCTACCATAGTTAACTATTAGACTTAACTAACTTAAAATTGTTACAAGTAAAAAGTAAAAAGTGTAAAGTAAAAGAGTAAATATTTAATTTTTATGAATCAGTTTTAAGTTCGATATTTGCAAAGCATTTTCAAATTATCTCATTTTCAAATTTACAAATTAGAATAATGTCAAAAAA
>JACXVH010000005.1 GCA_014763515.1 Flavobacteriaceae bacterium | reverse complement strand
AAAACTATTGAAGATATAGACTATTAAAAATTGATTTTTTCTATCTTTAAAAAAAATTAGAACTATGCGATTTCATACAAGAAAGTGGGTAAAACCAGAAGATTTAAATGCCAATGGCACTTTATTTGGTGGCAAGATGTTGGCTTGGATAGATGAAGAAGCGGCTTTGTATTCGATAGTACAGCTAGAAAATTCTAGAGTTGTAACGAAGTATATGAGCGAAATCAATTTCATGAATTCGGCTAAACAGGGCGATATAGTAGAAATAGGGATTGATGTGGTTAAATTTGGAACCACGTCTTTGATACTCAAAAGTGAGGTGCGTAATATGATGACAAGAGAATCAATTATTACTATAGATAACATAACAATGGTGAATTTAGGCGAAGACGGTAAACCAAAACCACACGGTAAAACTCAAATTGAATTTGTAAAAGACAGACTTGACATTAAATAAAAAAAGCTTTCATAATGAAGGCTTTTTTTATTTTATCTAAATACTCTATCTGGTAATTTTCGTTTTTCCCATTTAATATCACTCAGCATAGAAGAGCGAATTCCAATAAAGAATCCCCAATAACTATTTGTACCATAAGGAACCCAGTTAAAACTCATTCGCCAACTTTCTAAATCTCTTTCAAAACGCAGTTGAGTAAAAGTAACACCTTTTTGTTTAAAATCGTAACCAGATGATATTCCTACTTTCCATCTTGGAGCTAGTTCAACATTTCCTGAAGCCATTAACGATTGCGAAGAAATTTCTTTTTGTCGGTTACTGTTGTTATAAGTTACAGAATAAGCAAGTCTTAAATCCCATGGAAGTTTAAAGTTGTACCATTCCATATCAGTGGCAGTTCCATCTTCTTTGTTATCATCATTAAATAAACTCTTTCTGTTATCACTTAAATCTGTTCCTGAACCAAATAAATCGTCAGTTCTACCACCATTTTGTGCTGTTTGATTATCTTTAGAATCTTTAGATTTATCTATATCTGTACTAGAAAACGAGTAATTGATGGTCATGTTTGCGCTTGTCATTCTAAATAAGCTTCCTCCATTATCAATGTTAAAAACATCAATTCTTTTTCCAGAATTATCAATTGCATACGGATCTAAAGTTGTAGCGAAATTTACATTCATCTTTTGTTTAAAAAACTGTGTTCCACCACTAACTCTAAGTGGAGCTAAAGCAAGTGAATCTGCGGCTAAATTGTAACTGGTTTGAAAGTTTAAGTTGTTTAACAGCATAACCTTTTTAGGTTCGTCCGTTTTACTTTCATCATCTCTAACTTTTGCTTCAAAAGTATTACTTAACGATAATCCTACATTTTGTGCATATGCTCTTCCAGGAGCACCAAATAATCCGTTTTCAAAACGGGTGTATTCTTGCATAGTAGTTCCAGTTGCATCAATTGCATAACTATCATAATATTGGTCGAAGCTTGGTGTGTAACTCCATGAGACATTAGGACGCATTACATGACGTATGGCTTGTATTTTTTTATCTTCTCCAAAGTTAAAAGTACCATAAATTGTAGTTCCAATACCCGTTGTGAAATTATAAGTCCTGAAAGCTTCGAAACCTTTTTCATCTTCCGTTACAACTTTATTTTCAATAGGACTATAATATTTTTTTACAGTGTTAAAAGTCCAAACTTCATTATAATTGGCACTAGCTGAAACACTAAAATATTTGAAAATTTTAAAATTAGTACTTAATGGAATAGTGTGATGAAAACCAGTTTTGGCATCTCTAAACATTTGTGGTTTAAAGAATAAAGAATCATAAGTTGTAATTCTATTTTCACCTCTTAAATTATACTGAAGGTTAATATTTTTTATAAATCCTTTTCTAACGCCATCTTTTGGCGCAAAAGGGAATATACGGTCTACACTAGCTTGTAGCGTAGGTAATGTCATATTAATTAATTCAGTATTTGTATTTTGGTTATGTGTTGCAGAAAGTGAGAAGTTTACTTGAGGAACTGTTTGAAATGTTTTAGAATAAGAAACCGAAGAACTCAAGTTGTTATTTAAACTCGAACTAACATTCGATAAATTAACAGATTGCCTATAATATTGACTACTTCCCAAGTTTACTGAAGCAGAAAATCTAGAATTAGCAGCTGCCTTTGCATCTTGACTGTGACTCCATTGAATGTTATATTGTTTTGATCTTACATAATCTGGCAAACCTCTTTCACTTTGAATATTGTTTTCAAATCTAAAATTCATTCGACCATTAAATTTGTAGCGTTTTGCATAATTACTTTCAAAACGTAGACCATAACTACCATTGGTATAATAATCCCCTAAAACAGCAAGATCATAATAATCGCTTAGTGCAAAATAATAACCACCATTTTGTAAAAAATATCCTTGTTTATTCGACTGTCCTGGTGTAGGGATAATAAAACCTGATGTACTTTCATCAGTCATAGGAAAATATGCAAAAGGTAAACCAATAGGAGTAGGAACATCCGCAATAACCATATTAGTTAAACCAGCTACAACCTTCTTTTTGGGTACAAATTTTACTTTTCTAACTAAAAAATAATATTCAGGATCATTAATATTTTTTGAAGTTGTTATTCGGGCATTTTTTAAGAAATAAACAGAATCATTTTCTCTTTTAGAAATTTCTGCTTTTATATTCATCTCTCCTTGCTTGGTTCTTGAGTTCCAAACTAATGCCTTTTTTGTTTTAAAGTTAAACCGAATTGAGTCTGGTTGTACTTCATTACTACCTTGCTTAAAAACTGGATATTGTGTATAATTTCCTAAACTATCTTTTATTCTACCAGCATAAACTTCATTTTTATCATAATCTAGAACAATAATTCCTGATTTTAATTCTATGTCAGTGTAATAAAGTTCTGCTTCATTGTATAAAGTAAGTTGCTTTTTTTTGCGATCAAATTTCTCGTAATCTTTTGCTTTTCTTTTGGCAATTCCTTCTAAAGTACTCTTTTTAGACTTTATACTATCAGTTTTTATAGTATCGGCAATAGCTAAATTTACAGTTTCATTTACATTTAAGTGTAAACTATCTGCATGTTTAATTTCTTGTCCATAGATTGCATTTTTTCCAATTGTTAGAAAAAATGCTAATAAAACGATATAAAATAACTTGTTACGCAATCCTATTAATAGTATTTTTGTAGAAATTTGGCTCACTTTTTGAAGTGTCAAACTTACATATATTTTTTGGCAAAAATAAAGAATTAATAAAATTATAACGCTATACCACAAATTATGAAATTAAAAAACTTTTCGTTATTACTAATTATTTTAAGTTTACTACAAATTCAAAATTTAGCGTATGCTCAAAAATCTAAGTTTAAAGTTGTTTTAGATGCTGGGCACGGAGGAAAAGATACAGGTAAAAATGCACATGGCTTTCTTGAAAAAAATATTGCTTTAGAAATTACAAAAAAAGTTGGTAACATTTTAGATAGAGAAAAAGATGTTACGCTTGTTTTTACAAGAAAGACAGATGTTTTTGTAGAATTAACAGAAAGAGCAAATATTGCAAATAGAAATGATGCCGACTTATTTGTTTCTATTCACTGTAATTCTGCGGGTAAAAATTTTACACCTTATGGTACTGAGACATTTGTTATGGGAATGTCGCGTACTAATTTAAACTTTGATGTTGCTAAAAGTGAAAACTCGGTAATTTTCTTAGAAAAAGATTATCAAGAAAAATATAATGGTTTTGATCCTAATAAACCAGAATCATTAATTGGGCTTAAAATTTTACAAGAAGAATATTTATATCAAAGTATCGAATTAGCCTCTAGAATTGAATCAAACTTTACCGATAAATTAGGAAGAAAAAGTAGAGGTGTTAAACAACAACCATTGTGGGTTTTAGATGCATCTTATATGCCAAGCGTTTTAATTGAAACAGGATTTGTTACTAATGTCGAAGAGGGAACTTATTTAAATTCTGATAAAGGTCAAAATGAAATTGCCCAAGCAATAGCAGATGCTATATTGAGCTATAAAAAAGATTTTTTCAATTCTACTAGTTCAACTTATGAAGAAGCCCAAAAAAAAGACGCTTCTAAAACTGAAGTAGTCAATGAGAAAACAACTTCAGAAATTGTATCAAATAGTAAAGGTGTAATTTTTAAAGTGCAAATTTCAGCTAGTAGTAAAAAACTAGAAACAAAAGCATCAAATTTTAAAGGGCTATCTCCAATCGACAGAGAACAATCAGGAAAATTATATAAATATTTTTATGCAAATGAGTCTAGTTATGAGCAAATTAAAAATAGACTAGAAGAAGCTAAAAAGAAAGGTTACGACTCTGCTTTTATTGTTGCTTATAAAAACGGAGTAAAAATAAGCCTAGCAGATGCATTAAAATAAAAAAAGTTTTATTTTTGTTAAAAATTGAACATTTTAAAATATTAAAATGTTTGTGTAAAAAGAACTTGAAAAACAATAAATGAAACTATCAAGAGAACTTAAAACAGCAATTCTGGTAATATTAGCAATCGCTTTGTTTATTTGGGGATTTAATTTTTTAAAAGGAAAAAATTTATTTGATACAAGTAAAAAATTGTATGCTGTTTATGAAAATGTTTCAGGATTGGTTCCTGCAGCTCCCGTTACACTTAATGGTTTAAAAATAGGTAGAGTAAATTCTATTAAAATTAATCCTGATGGTAAGTTATTAGTTCAAATGCAAATTGATACTGATTTTCCTATTTCTAAATCGAGTACTGCTGAAATTTACGATTCTGGTTTAGTAGGTGGAAGAGAAATTGCCATTATTCCCAATTTTGAGGATAAAATAGAAACAGAAAGTGGCGATTATTTAAAATCTTCAAACAAATTAGGTTTAACAGATGCTCTAGCAAAAGAGATTGTTCCAATTAAAGATAAAATTGAAAAACTTTTAGATAATGCAAATGCACTTTTTGCAAATGTTAATGAAGTTTTAGATGAACAAGGTAAAGCTAATTTAAAAAACAGTTTAGTGGAGTTTAATAAAACAATGACTGAATTTAGTGGAGTTTCTAAAAATTTAAATCAATTACTTGCTGAAAACAAATCTAAATTAGACAAAACTTTTACAAATCTAGATAAAACGACTTCAAATTTTGTAGCTATTTCAGATTCATTAGCAAAAGCTGATTTCGGTCAAACGGTTAAAAATTTAGAAAAAACTTTAGCGAGTGTAGATAAACTTTTAGCTGATATGGAACAAGGAAATGGTACAATGGGTAAATTAATGAAAGATGAAGCAATGTATAATAATTTTACTCAAGCTTCTAAAGAATTAGAGTTGTTGTTGCAAGATTTACGTTTACATCCTACACGTTATGTAAATGTTTCATTATTTGGAAAAAAAGAAAAACCTTATAAATCACCAGAAGTTAACGAGAACAACGAACAAATTAAGAAGTAATTATCATGAGTATTTTATCTAATATTTTATTTGCTGTTATTCTTATTGTTGGAGTAGGTTATTTTGCTCGCAATGTAAAAAAACTTATTCGTAACATTAAATTAGGACAAGATATTGATCGTAGCGATAATCCCAGAGAAAGATGGAAAAACATGGCAATGATTGCATTGGGACAATCTAAAATGGTAAAACGTCCAGTGGCTGGTTTTTTACACATATTAGTTTATCTAGGGTTTGTAATTATCAATATTGAAGTTCTAGAAATAATTATTGATGGTTTATTTGGAACTCATAGAATATTTAGATTTTTAGGTGGATTTTATAATGTATTGATAGGTTCGTTTGAAATTTTAGCTTTCTTAGTACTAGTAGCTGTTATTGTATTCTGGATTAGAAGAAATGTTGTAAAAATTCAACGCTTTTGGAAACCAGAAATGCAAGGTTTTCCTAAAAATGATGCCAATTATATCTTATACTTTGAAATGGTGTTAATGACATTATTCTTAGTAATGAATGCTGCTGATTTTCATTTACAGCATATTCCTTTTGAAGTAGCTCATTATCATCAAGCAGGTAGTTTTCCAATATCTCAATTTATTGCACCTGTTTTTAACGGAATGAGTAATAGTTTGGTAATCTTTATAGAAAGAGGCGCTTGGTGGTTACACATCTGCGGTATTTTAGTTTTCTTAAATTACCTTTATTTTTCTAAACACTTACACATTTTATTAGCATTCCCTAATACATATTTTGCAAATTTAAACCCGCTAGGGAAATTTAATAACTTAGAAAGTGTTACCAATGAAGTAAAATTAATGATGAACCCTAGTGCTGATCCATTTACTGCACCTGCAAATCCAGATGCTGTTCCTGCTAAATTTGGGGCTTCAGATGTTCAAGATTTAAATTGGGTTCAATTGTTAAATGCTTACACTTGTACAGAATGTGGTCGTTGTACTTCATCTTGTCCTGCAAATCTTACAGGTAAAAAATTATCGCCTCGTAAAATTATGATGGATACAAGAGATCGTTTAGAAGAAGTTGGCAAAAATATAGATGCAAACGGAGGTAAGTTTGTCGATGATGGAAAATCTTTATTAAACGATTATATTACACCAGAAGAACTTTGGGCTTGTACAACATGTAATGCATGTGTAGAAGAATGTCCAGTAAATATTAGTCCATTATCAATTATAGTAGATATGCGTCGTTATTTAGTTATGGAACAAAGTGCTGCTCCAATGGAATTAAATAACATGATGAGTAATATCGAAAATAATGGTGCACCTTGGCCTTACAGTCAAATGGACCGTTTAAATTGGAAAAACGAGTAGTAAAAATATTAAAATTAGATAGTTAGAGTATATTTTCTAAATATTGATCTAAAATAAAAACATTATGTCAGAAAATTTAATAGTGCCAACAATGGCCGATATGATGGCCGAAGGTAAACAACCAGAAATTTTATTTTGGGTTGGTTCTGCTGGTAGTTACGATGACAGAGCAAAAAAAATTACTAGAGCTTTTGTTAAAATTTTAAACAAAGCAAATGTAAATTTTGCAGTTCTTGGAACTGAAGAAAGCTGTACTGGTGATGTTGCAAAAAGAGCAGGAAATGAATTTTTATTTCAAATGCAAGCTTTAATGAATATTGAATTATTAAATGCTTATGAAGTTAAAAAAATTGTTACTTGCGATCCGCATTCTTTTAACTGTTTAAAGAATGAATATCCTAGTTTAGGAGGAAATTATGAAGTAATTCATCATACACAATTTATACAACAACTTTTAAGTGAAGGGCGTATCGACTTTAATAAAGATACTTATAAAGGAAGTAAAATCACTTTCCATGATCCTTGTTACTTAGGAAGAGCAAATAATGAATATCAAGCGCCAAGAGAAATTCTTACAAAAACTAATGCTCACGTTGTCGAAATGAAAAGAAGTAAAAGTTCAGCCTTATGTTGTGGTGCAGGTGGAGCACAAATGTTTAAAGAACCAGAGAAAGGAAATATGGATATAAATGTTCTTAGAACTCAAGACGCTCTAGAAACAAATCCAAATATAATTGCAACAGGCTGTCCATATTGTAATACGATGATGACAGACGGTGTGAAATTTGCTCACAAAGAAAATGAAATTAAAGTTTTAGATATCGCTGAAATTATAGCCAACGCACAAAATTTATAACATGAAGAAAATATTATTTATTATTTCCGTTTTATTAGTTCAATTGTCTTTTTCTCAAACTATGACAAAAGATGAATTAGTTACAAAATTAGCTGATGATGCTTGTGAATGTAGTTCAAAAGAGAAAATCACGAAAGAGAACTTTGAAATGGTTTTAGGTTTATGTATGTTACAAGGTGTAACAAAATATAAATCAGACGTAGCGTTTTATTACGGAGATAATATTATTGGAAACGATAAAGCTATTGAAACTTTAGGTGAAGACATGGGTATGAAATTAGCTACTAATTGCCCCGCATTTGTTAATGCAATGCTAGATACTGGAATTACAGAAAAATATATGGATGGTGATTCAGCTGAAGACGAAGTTGTTAAAGGTAAATTTAAAAAAGTAACTAGTGGCCAATTCTTAACGATGGAATTAGCAGAAGATTCAGGTAAAAAGCACGAATTAATTGTTTTACATGATTTTGATAATGCTTTTTTAGTTACAGATAATGTATTAAAGGCTAATGCTGAAATTACAGTTTCATACTATTTGCTTGAGATTTATGATACTAAAACGAAAAAATTCATTACTTACAAAGTAATTTCTGATATAACAAAAGATTAAAAATGTACGTTCCATTCGATACTTTACCTAAGCATTCACGAATTTGGATTTATCAATCTAATAGAAAGCTAACTGATGATGAAGTTGCTGAAATCGAAACCGCAACGAAAGAATTTATTGAAAATTGGGCAGCTCATGGTCAAGGTCTAGAGTCTTCGTTTATAGTAAAGTACAATCGCTTTATTATTATTGCTGTAAATCAAGATGTACAGTCTGCAACAGGTTGTTCTATTGATGCTTCAGTTAAGTTTATACAAGATTTAGAAGCTAAATATTCTATAGATTTATTAGACAAAATGAATGTTACTTATAAGCAAGGAGATTTTATTGCTCATAAAACATTGATTGAGTTTAAGCAAATGGCTAAACAAAAATCTGTTTCTTCTAATACAATAGTTTTTAATAACTTAGTTAATACTATCGAAGAATGGGAAGATTTTTGGGAAGTACCTGCAAGCGAGAGCTGGCATAGTCGATTTTTTTAAAAACAGATAGATTTTTCTTTTATTTCTTCTTCTCAAATAATGGATAGTGATATATTTTTATTGAATATATCTGGTCAAGACAAACCAGGTTTAACATCATCTTTAACAGGTGTTTTAGCAGCTTACGATGCCAAAATATTAGATATTGGTCAAGCTAATATTCACAATACATTATCACTTGGAATTCTTTTCCAAATAAAATCGGGTAAAAAATCGGCAGCTGTTTTAAAAGATTTGTTGTTTAAATCTTATGAATTGGGTATTAAAGCAAAATTTACTCCCATTTCATTAGAAGATTATGAGTCTTGGGTTCACCAACAAGGTAAAGATAGATACATAGTTACTTTATTAGGGGAAAAACTTACCGCTGAACAGATTTCAGAAGTAACTAAAGTTATATCTGAAAAGAATTTAAATATTGATGCCATAAAACGTTTAACAGGTAGAGCTTCTTTAATTAAAGAAGATGAATACCCAAGAGCATCAATTCAATTGTCAATTCGTGGTGCAATTCATAATAAAGCCGAATTTACCGAAAAATTTATGCAAATATCTAGAGATTTAGATTTAGATATAGCATTTCAAGAAGATAATATGTTTCGTAGGAACAGACGTTTAGTTTGTTTTGATATGGATTCTACATTAATTCAAACTGAAGTTATTGATGAATTAGCAGAACTTGCTGGTGTAGGCGAACAAGTAAAAGCAATTACAGAATCGGCCATGCAAGGTGAAATTGACTTTAAAGAAAGTTTTGTGGCACGTATGAAACTTTTAAAAGGTTTAAGTGAAAATGTTTTACAAGAAGTTGCTGTAAATTTACCAATAACAAAAGGGGCAAGAAGACTTATCAATACTTTAAAAACAAACGGATTTAAAACAGCTATTCTTTCTGGGGGTTTTACTTATTTTGGTCATCATCTTCAAAAAGAATTAGGTATAGATTATGTTTTTGCTAATCAACTAGAAATTAAAGATGGCGTTTTAACCGGTGGTTATCTTGGTGAAATTGTTGATGGTAATAAAAAAGCTGAATATCTTCAGGAACTTGCAAGATTAGAAGGTATCGATATTAATCAAACAATAGCTGTAGGCGATGGAGCAAATGATTTACCGATGATTAATTTAGCGGGATTAGGTATTGCTTTTCACGCTAAGCCTAAAGTTAAAGACAACGCTCAAAGTTCAATTTCTAGTATTGGTTTAGATGGTGTATTGTATTTATTAGGTTACCACGACCGTCATATAGATTTATAAACTCTTTATTTTTTACACGTTAACAACTTTCTTTATAAAATAAACTTAAAACACTTTATTTTAATAAAGATAAGTAGTAATTTGGCATAGATTTAGTGCTGATAACAAAGAATCAAACTTTTATTTATGCGAAAATTACCAATACTACTTTTACTTGTAGTTTCAATATATACATCATATTCTCAAAATATTTCTAAAACTATTGTGCCGAATAAATTGGTTACCCAAAAAAAATGGGTAGATAGTATTTACAATAAAATGTCTTTTGAAGAAAAAGTAGGGCAATTATTTATGGTTGCTGCTTATTCTAATAAAAATGAAAATCATTTTAAAGAAATAGATCAATTGGTTGAGAAATATAATGTTGGAGGTTTAATTTTCTTTCAAGGCGGACCAGTACGTCAAGCTAAACTTACAAATAGATACCAAGCAAAATCAAAAGTTCCTCTTTTTATTGGAATTGATGCAGAATGGGGATTAAGTATGCGTTTAGATTCTACTTATCGTTATCCTTGGAATATGACATTGGGAGCAGTTCAAGATTATAAATTAATCGAAGAAATGGGGAAACAAATGGGACGTCAATCTAAAAGAATGGGTATACATTTCAATTTCGCACCAGTTGTAGATATTAATACAAATCCTAAAAATCCTATTATTGGCAATCGTTCATTTGGTGAAGATAAAATAAATGTTACCAATGGTGCCGAAGCTTTAATGATAGGTTTACAAAGTGAAGGCGTTTTTGCAACAGCGAAGCATTTTCCAGGTCATGGCGACACTTCAACCGATTCGCATCATACTTTACCAATGGTAAATTTTGATAAACAAAGGTTAGATGATATAGAATTATATCCTTATAAAGAATTAATAAACAAAGGTTTAGCTAGTGTTATGGTAGCGCATTTAAATATACCAAGTATAGAACCTCGCGAAGGATATCCTACATCAATTTCTTATAATGTAGTAACCAATATTTTAAAGAAAGAACTTGGTTTTACGGGATTAATTTTTACTGATGCTCTTAATATGAAAGGTGCTAGTAATTTTAAAGAGCCTGGTGCGATTGATTTAGAAGCATTTTTAGCAGGAAATGACGTTTTATTATTTGCCGAAAATGTTCCAGTTGCAATCAAGAAGTTTCAAGAAGCTTTTCAAAATGGTAATTTAACTGAAGAAAGATTAGCACAATCTGTAAAAAAGATTTTAGCTTACAAGTACAAAGCAGGACTAAATGATTATAAAGCTATTGAGTTAAATAATCTTTATAATGATCTAAACCAATCAGAATACGATGCTTTAAATTATTTGTTATATGAAAATGCTTTAACGTTATTAAAAAATAAAGAATCGATTGTACCAATAAAAAAACTTGAAAACGAGAAAATAGCTTATGTTAAAATTGGGAATGATGATGAAAGTGGATTTTTCACAAAGTTAAATGAATACACTAAAGTAGATTATATTAACTCAACCAATTTAGATTCTGTTTTAGTAAAATTAAAAGATTATACAAAAGTGATTATTGGATATCACAAAGCTGATGGCGCTTGGAAGAATCACGATTTATCTTTTAGAGAACAACTTTGGATTGAACAAATTTCAAAACACAACAAAACAATTGTTACGTTTTTTACAAAGCCTTATTCGCTTTTAAAAATAAAATCTTTTGATAAAATTGAGGCTTTATTAGTAGCATACCAAAATAATAACTTTGCTCATACAGCAGCAGCCGAAGCAATTTTTGGCGCTATTAGTTGTAAAGGTAGATTACCAGTTTCTATTAACGATGAGTTTTATGTAAACGATGGTTTTACTACTAAAAAAATGAATCGTTTAGGTTATGGTGCTCCAGAAAACGTTGGGTTAGATGGTAAAATTCTAAATAAAATAGATTCGATTGCAAATTATGCAATTGATAAAAAAATGACGCCAGGCTTACAAGTTTTAGTAGCTCGAAAAGGAAAAATTGTTTATGAAAAATCATTTGGTTTTCATACTTATGAGAAAAAAATCCCGGTAAAAAATACAGATTTGTATGATGTAGCATCCTTAACTAAAATTTTGGCTACTTTACCAAATGTGATGATTCAGTTTGATAAAGGAAAACTTAAAATGGATTCAAAACTTGGAAATATGCTTCCTGTGTTCAATCAATCTAATAAGAAAAATGCAACTTTAGTTGATATGTTAACACATCAAGCACGTTTTTATCCGTGGATTGGCTTTTATAAAGCTACTTTGGATTCTTTAGGAAAGCCAGATGCTAAATATTATAGACCAGAATATTCGAAAGAATTTTCGATTCAAGTTACCGATAAATTATATCTAAGAAGCGATTATAATGATACTATTATTAAAGCCATTGCAGATAGTGAATTGCTACCGAAAGTTCAATATAAATACAGTGATTTTTCGTTTATTATTCTAAAACAATATCTAGAAAAAACAACTGGAAAATCTTTAGATGAACTCATTGAAAATAATTTCTATAAGAGTTTAGGTGCCAATAGAATGCTATACAATCCTTTAAAAAGATTTTCAAAAGATGAAATAATTCCAACTGAAATAGATAATTATTTTAGATACGCTACTATTCAAGGCTATGTACACGATATGGCTGCAGCTATGCAAGGTGGAGTTGGTGGACATGCGGGTGTTTTTTCAAATAGTGTAGAAGTTGCCAAAATGATGCAGATGTTTTTACAAAAAGGAAATTATGGCGAACATCAATATTTTTCTGAAAGTACTTTTGAAAAGTTCAATACCTGTTATTATTGTAAAGATGAAAATAGAAGAGGAGTTGGCTTCGATAAACCTCAATTGGGTGAAGCTGGACCAACATGTGGTTGTGTTTCCATGACTAGTTTTGGACACACTGGTTTTACAGGAACAATGGCTTGGGCTGATCCTGAAAAAGAGATTGTTTACATATTTTTATCAAACAGAACTTATCCTGAAGCTAAAACTAATGTGCTTTCAAGAGAAAATATTAGAGAGAATATTCAAAAAATTATTTACGAATCAATAATTGAATAAAATGACATCTAGCGCAACTTCACCAGAACAATATATTAATGAAGCTCCTAAAGATAGAAGAGAAGCTTTAAAACAACTAAGAACTACAATTTTAGAGAATTTGCCTAAAGGTTTTCAAGAAGGAATGGGGTACGGAATGATTGGATATTCAGTTCCTCATGAGATTTATCCGGCTGGTTATCATTGCGATCCTAAAACACCACTTCCTTTTATGAGTTTTGCTTCACAAAAAAATAGTATTAATTTTTATCACATGGGAATTTATGCAAATAAAGAACTCTATGATTGGTTTGTTACTGAATTTCCAAAATATTCATCTAAAAAATTAGACATGGGAAAAAGTTGTATGCGTTTTAAAAAACCAGATGACATCCCTTTTGAATTAATTGGACAACTAGTACAAAAGGTAACACCACAAGATTGGATTACAACTTATGAAAAGGTGTTCAAAAAATAATTTAACGAATTTTTACATTTTCATCTAATTGAATAAGTGTAAATTTAAACTCTAAAAATTGAATAGATGAAAATTGCTATAGTTTGTTACCCAACTTTTGGTGGAAGTGGAGTAGTTGCTACTGAATTAGGTTTAGAATTAGCTAAAAGAGGTCACGAAATTCACTTTATAACTTACAGTCAGCCTGTACGTTTAGAACTCTTAAACAAAAATATTTTTTATCACGAAGTTCACGTTCCAGAATATCCATTATTTCATTATCAACCCTATGAATTAGCTTTATCGAGTAAGTTAGTTGATATGATTAAATTGTATGAAATAGATTTGTTACATGTGCATTATGCCATTCCTCATGCTTATGCTGGTTATATGGCAAAACAAATGTTAGCAGAAGAAGGAATTTATATTCCAATGGTAACAACTTTACATGGAACAGATATTACACTTGTGGGTAAACATCCTTTTTATAAACCTGCAGTAACATTCAGTATCAATAATTCTGATATAGTTACTAGCGTTTCAAAAAGTTTAAGAGACGATACTTATAAGCTATTCGATATTAAAAAAGAGATTAAAGTAGTTCCTAATTTTATTGAAATTGTAAAAAGTGAAGCTGCAAAACACTTACCATGTTCTCGCTCTTTAATGGCTGATGAAGGCGAAAAGATTGTTACACATATTTCTAACTTTAGAAAAGTAAAACGTATTGAAGATGTAATTGATATTTTCTATAAAATTCAATTAAAAGTACCTTCTAGATTAATGATGGTTGGAGATGGACCCGAAAAAGAAAAAGCAGAACAACGTTGTATAGATCTTAAAATTCACGATAAAGTTGTTTTTTTTGGGAATAGTAATGAAATTGATAAGATTTTATGTTATTCCGACTTGTTTTTGTTACCTTCTGAAACTGAGAGTTTTGGTTTAGCAGCTTTAGAAGCAATGGCATGCGGAGTTCCCGTTATTTCTAGTAACTCTGGTGGTTTACCTGAAGTGAATATTGATGGGAAAACAGGTTATTTAAGTGATGTTGGTAACATTGAAGAAATGAGTCAAAATGCGATTCAAATTTTATCTGATGAAAACCGACTATTAAACTTCAAGGAAAATGCTCTAGAAAACGCAAAAAACTTTGATATACAGAAGATTCTTCCTTTATATGAACAAATTTATCAAGAAGCCTTATCTTTGGTTTAATATGAAAAAAATACTACTTATTACTTTTACCGCTTTGTTTTTTTCTTGTGGTTCTCCAACAAAAGTTTTTGAGAATACACATTTTGAAAACATATATAAAGCTCAAAATAGTGAAAAGTCAGTTTCAGGTTATGAAGTTTTAAATTCTAATGAAGAATATTTGGCTTTTATTGAGAAAATGAAATTAGATCAAGTAGAAGATGTGCATCTTTTTGAGCCAGATTTTGAAAACAATTCGGTATTAGTTGTTTATATGGGGCAAAAAAGTTCTGGAGGTTATGAAATAGAAGTAGAAAACCTTTATTGGGTAGAATCTGTTTTACATGTAAAAACGAAAAAAATAAATCCTAAAAAAGGAGAAATGTCTACAATGGCTTTAACATCTCCCTATTGTTTAACAATCATTCCGAAAGTAAAAACAATAGTTTTAGAATAAAAAAAGCTCGTTAATTATTAACAAGTCAACCTTTTTTAGGACAATTCAATGTAAATTTTTACCATCTATAACGAATACCTAAAGCGATATCTGGTCCAAAACCATCTCTAAAATCAGAATAATCTCCACCGAAATAAATTTCTGGTCTAAAATCTAAAGACAATTGTATTGGTGCTTCTTCAAAGTTATACTCAATACCTAGATCACCAGCAGCAAAAACAAAACTACCACTTCCATCACCATATTTTTCATCAACACTCCAACTACCAACACCACCACCAGCACCTGCGTACCAGTTGAATCCACCGTCTATATTCCAAACCCATTGATACAAACCAGCTAATTTAAATGCATCAACGTGTTTACTATTTCTCCAACCTAAATCAAACTCTAATCTATTATTTGACGATAAACCTCTTTGGTAAGAAATTTCTCCACCAAAACCATCATTATCACCTAATCTTAATCCTAATGCATTTTTTGAAATGTCTTGTGCCTGCGCGCTAAATGCTAAACCAACTAACATTGTAACTGTAAAAATTAATTTTTTCATATGTTTCATTTTTAATTTTGTTAAGGCAAATTTAGGACAATTTAAACAATAGCCATTTATAAAATTTCAAATTTTTCTTATAAAATTTTAATTTATTACCATATAAGTTTCTAAAAACTCTTGTTGATTTTGCGATGAACTAGCAGGAATATTTAAAGCACTGGCTACTAATGAATTTAAATTTACTGTTATATCGGTATTTGAGTAAATCATACCAATTCCTTCAGCTATGTATAGATTTGATTCTAAGACTTTAGAATCAGTTAAAATATTTGGAAACGTTACACCAGAATATGTAGCACTAATTGTTAAGTTTAAAGTAACTCTTGTAATTTTTACATTATTGTAAATTTCATTATCATCAGGTTTTGTAAATGATGCTAAAGTTCCACCTCCAAAAGTATTTAATTCATAATGAATATCTACTGGAACACCTTGAAAAATTTCTTGAATGTCTCCAGTTACAGGAGCAGCATTTAGTGGCTGGTTATTTACAGCGTCTTTATTAAAAATAACTAAATCAGAAACAGAAAGATCTAAATCAATAGGTAAGTTTTGGTTTGAAGCTAAATTTAAGCTACCCGTTAAAAACATTCTACCATTGTTATAAGTAACACCATTATTATTTAATGATGAAGAATAAAATCCTGTAGGTAGATTTTTAGTTTTAAATTTTTTATAAGTTTTGGCATTAATTACAGTATCATTAGCAATATATAAGGAATCTCTAGTTTGATTTACATCAGATTGTACATTATAAACCCAATAATTTCCATTTACTAAACTCAACGAAAAAGAATTACTATCCAAATTATCGTCATAATCAGAACCACAAGAAATGAATATCGATAATAGAGGTAGTAATAATAGATTTTTAACTTTCATATTTAATTGTTTTTAAAAGCTAAAAATAAATAAAATTATAGAGACTTACTTATTTGATTGAATATTTTATTTTCTAAAGTAAAAAAATCATCATCATCTTCTGATATAATATTCTCTTCTTTGTATTGATATAGTTTCCATCTTTTTCTATTGTATTCTAAAGCCGTTAAATTTTCAATCCAATCACCTGAATTTAGATACAATGTGGAACCTTTAGATGAAGATTTTCTAATGATTTTTGGTTCATGAATATGACCGCAAACAACAAAATCATAATGATTGTCAATCGCAATATCAGACGCTGTCTTTTCAAAGTCGGAAATAAATTTAACAGCTTTTTTTACGCTTCCTTTTATCTTTTTTGAAAGTGAATAAGGTTCTTTTCCAACTTTACTTAAACACCAATTGATAAACCTATTTAATAAAATTAAATAATCATATCCGATTCCGCCTAGTTTTGCAATCCATTTTGCAGAATGTACAGAACTATCGAAAACATCTCCATGAAAGAACCAAGCCTTTTTACCATCAAGTTCTAGTACAATTTTGTCGAGTAAAGAAAAGTTACCCATATGAGTATCACTGAATTTTCGGAGCATTTCATCGTGATTACCTGTTAAATAGTAAACTTTTGTTCCTTTGGTTGAGAAACTGAGAAGTTTTTTAATAACCTTTAAATGTGATTTTGGAAAATACGATTTTCTGAAATTCCAAATGTCAATTATATCACCATTTAAAATTAAAGTTTTAGGTTTTATTGAATTTAAATATTCTAGTAATTCTTTAGCATGACATCCATACGTTCCTAAATGAACGTCAGAAATTACAACAAGTTCTACTGATCTTTTTTTCAAAATGAAAGTTTTTTCAAATGAAGAACTCTTAAATTAATTCAATCTAAATGTATTATTATCAATTTGTTATGTATAATTACTTTATGTTAAATAAAAGTATAGGAATTACGTCTAAAAAATAGCTATTTTTGTACAAAACCAATTCAATATGGCTGGAAATACCTTTGGGAAATTATTTAAACTAACGACTTTTGGTGAATCACATGGTGAAGCTTTAGGTGGAATTATTGATGGATGTCCTGCTGGAATAGTACTAGATTTTGAAGCCATTCAAAATGAAATGCAACGTCGTAAGCCTGGACAATCATCTATAGTTACACAAAGGAGAGAAGAAGATGAAGTTCAGTTTTTATCAGGCGTTTTTGAAGGAAAAACAACAGGAACTCCAATAGGTTTTATTATTCCAAATACTAATCAGAAATCAAACGATTACTCACATATTGAAAATACATACCGGCCTAGTCATGCTGATTATGTTTACGAACAAAAATATGGCATAAGAGATTATCGTGGTGGCGGAAGAAGTTCAGCTAGAGAAACTGCCAGTAGAGTAGTAGGTGGTGCCGTAGCGAAGCAAATCATACCTCAAATTAAAATAAATGCATTTGTTTCTTCGGTTGGAGAAATTTTTATCGATAAACCTTATCAAGATTTAGATTTTTCAAAAATTGAAAGCAATGCCGTTCGTTGTCCAGATGAAGCTACTGCTTTAAAAATGGAAGAACACATTAAGAAAATTAAAAAGCAAGGTGATACTATTGGCGGAACAATTACATGCGTCATTCAAAATGTACCCATTGGTTTAGGCGAACCTGTCTTTGATAAATTGCATGCAGAATTAGGAAAAGCAATGCTTAGTATTAATGCTGTAAAAGGTTTTGAATTTGGAAGCGGATTTTGTGGTGCTAAAATGAAAGGAAGTGATCACAATGATTTATACAATGAAGATGGAACTACTAAAACCAATTTATCTGGTGGTATTCAAGGTGGAATAAGCAACGGCATGGATATTTATTTTAGAGTTGCATTTAAACCTGTAGCAACTTTAATACAAAAACAAGAAGTACTTACAAATAAAGGTGAATTAATTGAACAACAAGGTAAAGGACGCCACGACCCTTGTGTGGTGCCAAGAGCAGTTCCTATTGTTGAAGCTATGGCAGCTTTGGTAATCGCAGATTATTTTTTACTAAATAAAATTACAAAAACGACTAAGTAAAACTTAGTCGTTTTTTTTCTTTTTATCAGAATTCATCATCATAAATACCGCACCCACTAATCCTAATATAACTAACGAGAATACAACAATCATCATCGCAGCTCCATTAGCAAAATCAAATAAGGGAAGAATAAGACTTTTCATGTTTTTAGTTTTAGAATTTACACAAAATTAATAGGTTAAAAACTATAAAAAGCTGATTTTTGTCATCTTAGTCTAAAAATTTCTTTTTTAATTCAGGTGTTGGAATCATACAGGCTTCTTTTTTACCATACCATTTGTAACGATTTTTTGCAATAAAATCATAAACTCCGTTTTTAATTCCATTTGGTATTTTTATAAAAATGTAAAGGATTTTATACCAACTTTTTAATTCTTTAGCAATGCGAAGTGCTGCTTCAGCTTTAAAGTAATAAGCGATTCCTGGTTCGTATAAAATTATAGAATCGGTTTTTGAAGTATCTATTCCTAAATATTTGATAAGTTGTTGACCTAATTCTGATTGTATCGCAACAAATCGAAAAACATCGTTCTTGTCATTTTTTATAATAAACTGAACGGAAGCATC
>JACXVH010000239.1 GCA_014763515.1 Flavobacteriaceae bacterium | reverse complement strand
TCCACAAATGCCATTTCACAGTCAATTTGTGTAAACTCTGGTTGGCGGTCGGCACGTAAATCTTCATCACGGAAACATTTTACAATTTGGAAATATTTATCCATTCCACCTACCATCAATAACTGTTTAAATGTTTGTGGCGATTGTGGTAACGCATAAAACTGACCTTCATTCATTCTACTTGGCACCACGAAATCACGCGCACCTTCTGGAGTAGATTTGATTAAATATGGCGTTTCAATATCGCAAAATCCTTGATCGGAAAGATATTTGCGAACTTCCATGCTTACTTTATGGCGGAATAATAATTTTTCTTTTACCGGATTTCTACGAATATCTAAATAACGATATTTCATACGTAAATCTTCACCACCATCCGTTTCATCTTCGATAGTAAATGGAGGAAGCATTGCTTCATTTAAGATAGTCAATTCAGAAACTAAAATTTCGATATCACCCGTTGCAATATTTTTATTTTTAGATTCACGCTCAATAACAGTTCCTTTTACTTGAATTACAAATTCTCTACCAAGTGTTTTTGCTTTTTCAAATACTTCTTTTGCAGTTCTTTGTTCGTCAAAAATTAATTGCGTAATTCCATAACGATCACGCAAATCGACCCAAATCATAAAACCTTTGTCACGAGTTTTTTGAACCCATCCGGCAAGTGTTACTTCATTATTTATGTGTGCAGCATTTAATTCGCCACATGTATGACTTCTATACATTAGAATATTTTTTTGCAAAAATAACAACAAAAATCAAATTTTAACGTTTCAAATCAGGATAATCCATAATTATTTTGCTTTAGTTTTAGTTTAAAAAAGTATATTTACCGAAACGTATAAATTTATGAAGAAAATAGCATTACTTTTTGTTGCTCTTATTACATTATCATTTACAAAAATTGATAATGATACCGTTAAGTTTAGAGCAACTATTGAAAACAGACATAGTGATACTTTAGTTATTAGATCAAGAACTTTTAATAAAATAATAGTTTCTAATAAAGAAGGTGTTTTTACTGATGAATTTTCTGTAGAAGAAGGATTTTATCAATTGTTTGATGGAGCAGAATATGCAAAACTATATTTAAAAAATGGATATGATTTAAGGATGTCTCTAAATGCTGAGAAATTTGATGAAAGCATAATTTTTGAAGGGGATGGCTCAAATGAGAACAATTTTTTAGCTGAAATGGCTTTAGAAGATGAAAAGTTTGATTATGCTTCTATGTTACAAGCATCGGAAACAGAATTTCCACAATTATTACAAAAAAGAAAAGAATTTACACTAAATAAATTTGAAGACAAAGATTTAGAAACAAACTTTGTAAACGCCTATAAAAAAGATTTTGAACAAAGTATGGTGGGTTTACAAGCTTATTATAACGAAAGTTTAAAAGTGCGAAAACTTAATGGGCAAAAATCGCCAACATTTAATTATGAAAATCACAAAGGCGGAACTACGAGCTTAGATGATTTTAAAGGAAAGTATATTTATGTAGATGTTTGGGCAACTTGGTGCGGACCTTGTCGTGCAGAGATTCCTTATTTAAAAAAATTAGAAGAACATTATCACGGGAAAAAAGATATTGTTTTTGTTAGTATTTCTATCGATCAAGCTAAAGATCATGACAAATGGAAAAAATTTGTAAGGGATAAAGAATTAGGAGGTGTTCAACTTTTTGCAGATAAAGATTGGAATTCAGATTTTGTAAAAGGTTATCAAATAAATGGAATTCCTAGATTTATTATCATTGGACCAAAAGGAGAAATTGTAAATGCTGATGCACCAAGACCTTCATCGCCAAAAATATATGAAATATTCGATGGTTTATTAAATTAGGCATCAGAATTAAAAATTATAAACCGCTGATTTTCAGTGGTATTTTTTTGTTCAAACCTTCAATGTTACCAAATTGTTAAGAAAAAGTTTGTTTATTGTAAATAGTTTTTTATATTTGTTATGTAATTGTTAACCTATTAATTGTAAAGAGTATGAAAAAAGTAATGATTGTAGCGGTAATGTTGGTTTCTGGAGTAATGTTTTCTCAAGAAGTGGAACCAAAGTTTGAAGTGGTTGACCAAATGGTAAAAGCAACGTATTATCATGATAATGGACAAATTAAAGAGCAAGGATTTTATCTTGATGGAAAATTACATGGTAAATGGGTTTCATATAATGAAGACGGAACAAAAAGCACTATTGGAGAATATGATAAAGGAAGAAAAGTTGGTAAATGGTTCTTTTGGAATGAAAATTCTTTAAATGAGGTTGATTATTTAAACAGCCGTATTGCTGATGTAAAAAAATGGTCAAGAGAAACATTAGCTAAAAACTAATCTTTTTTAAAAAAAATATCATAACTAACCCAAAACTAAAAAATCCCGCTTTTAGCGGGATTTTTTATTTCGAATTATCATATAAAAAAAGCTCCAAAAATTGGAGCTTTTTTTATGTAGTGTCTTGTCCTGAAAAAAGTTGACTAAAAAACAAGAAAAATGTCGACATTAAAAGATTCTCAAAAATTACAGAGAGCTCCACAGTTTTATAGTGAAGC
>JACXVH010000238.1 GCA_014763515.1 Flavobacteriaceae bacterium | reverse complement strand
AGATGCTACGCGTTGGTACATGATTTCGAATGCAAATCCTTGGGATAACTTAAAGTTTGATATCGAAGGTGTTGCTGAGGTGCGTCGTAAATTCTTTGGTACATTATATAATACCTATTCTTTCTTTGCGTTATATGCCAATATTGATGGTTTTAAATATGATGAAGCGGAAGTTCCATTAAACGAAAGACCAGAAATCGACCGTTGGATTTTATCAGAATTACATACATTAATTCAATTGGTTGATGAAGCTTATGCTGATTATGAACCTACGAAAGCAGCTCGTGCTATTTCCGACTTTGTTCAAGAGAATTTAAGTAACTGGTATGTGCGTTTATGTCGTCGTCGTTTCTGGAAAGGTGAGTACGGAACAGATAAAATTGCAGCGTATCAAACGCTTTATACATGTTTAGAAACGGTTGCGAAGCTTTCGGCCCCTATTGCTCCGTTCTTTATGGAACAGTTGTATAAAGACTTAAATCGTGCTACAAATAAGGAAAATACCGAGAGTGTGCATTTAGCAAATTTCCCAGTATCGGTTGAAAACTTTGTTAATAAATCATTGGAAAGTAAAATGATGAAAGCGCAAACGGTTTCTTCATTAGTTTTATCACTTCGCAAGAAGGAAATGATTAAAGTACGTCAACCGTTGCAAAGGGTTATGATTCCTGTACTTGACGACAATCAGCGTGCTGAAATTGAGGCAGTTTCTGACCTAATTAAAGCAGAGGTAAACGTGAAAGAAATTGAGTTGTTAGGTGATGCTTCGGGTGTTTTAGTAAAGCAAATTAAGCCTAATTTTAAAACATTAGGACCACGTTTTGGTAAAGATATGGGATTGATTTCCAAAGAGATACAAAATTTTACGCAAGAACAAATCAATAAAATTGAACAAGAAGGCGAGATAATACTTGACATTTCAGGAAAAAGTGTTAATTTAACAACCGAAGATGTAGAGATTTCGTCACAAGATATTCCAGGATGGTTAGTGGCTAATGCAAATGGAATTACAGTAGCGCTAGATATTACAATTTCTGAAGAATTACGAAATGAAGGTATTGCTAGAGAGTTAGTGAATAGAATTCAAAATATCCGTAAAGATTCTGGTTTTGAGGTAACCGATAAAATTAAAGTTCAATTGCAAAATGAACCCACAATTGAAGCAGCAGTAAAAGCAAATGAAAGTTATATAAAATCAGAAACTTTAACAAATGAACTAGTTTTTGTAGATACAATTAAAAATGGTACAGAAATTGAGTTTGACGATTTAAAAACGGTAGTATTAATTTCTAAATAAATGAAATTATGGTAGAAGAAAAATTAAGATATTCAGATGCAGATTTAGCAGAATTCAAAGAATTGATTTTAGCTAAAATTGAAAAAGCAAAAGCCGATTTAGAATTGATAAAGAGTGCTTATATGAACGACTTAAATAATGGAACGGATGATACATCGCCTACATTTAAAGCGTTTGAAGAAGGCAGTGAAACAATGTCTAAAGAAGCAAACTCGCAATTAGCAATTCGCCAAGAAAAGTTTATTCGCGATTTAAAAAATGCGCTTATTCGTATTGAGAACAAAACATACGGAGTTTGCAAAGTAACGGGTAAATTAATTAGTAAAGAAAGATTACGAGTGGTTCCTCATGCAACTATGAGTATTGAGGCAAAGAACTTACAACGTTAATTTCTACATAAAAATTAACCAAAACGCTCCGAAAGGAGCGTTTTTTATGTAATAAATCTATATTTTTGCTTAAATTTTAAAACATGTCGTTAAAAAAGGCTTACATTTTAGTATTTCTAGTATTATTGGTTGACCAAGTTTCGAAAATTTATATTAAAACTAATTTTTTTATAAATGAAGAAGTTCTTGTTTTCGATTGGTTTCGCATTCATTTTATTGAAAACGAAGGAATGGCTTGGGGTGCAGTAATACCAGGAGAATATGGCAAGTTGTTTTTAACCTTGTTCAGAATTGTAGCTGTTGGCGGAATTGGTTGGTGGTTGTGGGATTCAGTTCGCAAAAAGCAATCGAGCTATTTAGTTACAGCTATTGCTTTAATATTAGCAGGAGCTGTAGGAAATATTATCGATTCTGTTTTTTACGGAGTAATTTTTAATGATAGTTATCACCAAGTTGCTACTTTATTTTCTGAAGATCCATACGGAACTTGGTTTCATGGTGAAGTAGTAGATATGCTTTATTTTCCTTTTTGGGAAGGCAATTTACCTGAATGGTTACCAGTTTGGGGCGGAAAACATTTTTCTTTTTTCAACGCCATTTTCAATGTAGCTGATATGGCAATCTCAACAGGTGTTGGAATTTTAATTGTTTTCAATAAAAAGGCTTTTGGAACTAAATAGATTTTTTCGTCAGTTCGAGTAATCTCTCATAGAAATTATATCGAGAACCAGAAAAAATTATTTCTTTTCTAAAATAGAAACCATAGTTTCAAGGTTTGAAACTTTATTTTTAAGGTTTTTTATTTCAATTTCTTTTTGTAGTAATTCTCCTTTTAGTGTGTCATTATCTTTTAAAGAAGTATCATTTATAAAAACAACCGGACTAACATTAAAAA
>JACXVH010000237.1 GCA_014763515.1 Flavobacteriaceae bacterium | reverse complement strand
TGATGAAGTTTGGCATGCTGGCGATATTGGAGATTTAATTGTAACCGATACGATTAAGAAGATAAAATCACTTCGTGCAGTTTTTGGAAATATTGATAATCACGAAGCGCGATTAGAATTTCCTTTACACAACCGTTTTCTGTGCGAAGGAATAGATGTTTGGATAACGCATATTGGCGGTTATCCAGGAAAGTATAGCCCGGCAATTCGGGAAGAAATTTCTAAAAATTCACCTAAACTTTTTATAAGCGGACATTCCCATATATTAAAAGTACAGTTTGATAAAAAACTCAACTTAATTCATATGAATCCAGGTGCTGCTGGTAAACATGGTTTTCATCAAATAAGAACCATGTTGCGCTTTGAAATAGATAAAGGTAAAATTGAAAATTTAGAAGCAATAGAACTTGGTAAGCGTTAATTTTTGTTAATTTTTAGGAGTTATATTTTACATTCTTTGTATTTGTTTGTAACTTTAAGTCGAATTAAAAACAATATAGTTATGAAACGAATATTTATTTTTTCTTTCTTACTACTGAGTTTTATCTCTAATGCTCAAGTAAAAGAAGTTACACTTCCCGATTTGCTCAAAATTAAGTTTGAGGAACAGTTTTCAAATGCTACAGATGTAAAATGGTCTAAGTTTTACAGAGGTAAAGACAATGAAGAAGTACGTTATGAAGCCGAATTTTTTAATGATGATACTAAGTATATGGTGAGTTATGATAAAAATGGTGTGATTAAGGCTTTAGAAAAAAGTATTTTAGTAGGAAGTTTAAGTCCAAAAATAAAAGATTATATTAGAGGCTATTTTCAAAGTTATAAATTAAAAGAAGCTACAGAAATTTATACAGAAGAAGGAAAAGAATTTTTTAATGTTGGAATTAAGAGAAATGAAACGGACTATTTAGTTTTGGTCTTTAATAAGGAAGGAGATTTTTTATATAAAGAAGAGTTAAAATAAAAAATCCGAACCTAATGGTTCGGATTTTTAACGCACTAATAAACTAAGATGTTAGGTTTATCGCAATCGATCCACTGATTTTACAAGGTCTTCATCCTTTTTAATTGCTTTGTTCGCTAGAACAAGAAGCACGATAGAAATGGCCGGAAGAACCACCCCAATACCCTTCTCAGAAACTTCAATTTCTCCGGATAAACTTAGTGTTCGATACACAAAAAATCCTAGTAAAATAAAGTTAAATATCATGTTCAATCTGTTTAATACAAATTGATTTTGTCTCTTTTTAAAACTTAAAATACTAGTAACACTCAACAAAGTACTCGCAGCAAATAAAACTATACTTGTAGTTAAATCAGTACTGTAAATTATTTTACCACTTTCTTCTGTCCATAAAGAAAAAACAAACGGCAATACACCACAAGCAATTGCGCTTAGTAAAAGATATACGGTTTGAATTCTTTGTAACATGTGTAAATCAAAATCTAGTGAAGCAAAAATATAGTTTCTTTTTTTAAAAAACTATTGTTTTCTTCATTTTTATTTGTAATATTGCAAGACAAAATCGTAAGTACTTCATTTTACGATTTCTAAAGCATCAAAAAAATCTCATCATTTTTTTAGCACAACCAAAAATTATTCATAGATAAACTTATTACATACTATTCATGTTTGATATTGAAGTATTAAAGGAGATGAAACTCTCTGATTTGCAAAAAATTGCAAAAGTTGCTCAGATAAAAAAGTATCGATCTTTAAAAAAAGACGAACTTATTTATCAGATTTTAGATATGCAAGCTGCTAATCCTGAAACTGTTAAAAAAGAAGAGCAAGTTGAAGAAAAAACTGCAGAAAAACCTAAAAGACTAAGAATCTCTGCAAAAGTTGAAAGCGAAAGTACTAAAAGAATAGTCCCAAAAGACCAAGAAGAAGTCAAAGAGGTTAAAGAAGTAAAAGAAAAACCCAAAAGACCTGTAAAAAATACAAGACAACCAGAATTACCTCTTGAAGAACCAAAAGTAGCTGAAAAAGTCCCAACTGAAAGCAAACCTACTGAAGCTCATAATGATAAAAAGTTAGACAATCATCAACAGCAAATTCAAAAAGCTAATCAAAATAATCCTAATCATCCGAGTTATAAAAAGAATAATCAAGCAACGAATAATAATGGTAGCGGTGGAAACGCTAAACCTAATTACCGTGAACCAGATTATGAATTTGATGGTATTATTGAGAGTGAAGGCGTTCTAGAGATGATGCCTGATGGTTACGGATTTTTACGTTCTTCAGATTATAACTATTTAGCATCGCCAGATGATATTTATTTATCACAATCTCAAATTAGGTTATTTGGTTTAAAAACAGGAGATACAGTAAAAGGAGTAGTGCGCCCTCCAAAAGAAGGAGAAAAATATTTTCCACTTGTAAAAGTTTTAAAAATAAACGGATTTGACCCGCAAGTTGTTCGCGATAGAATTTCTTTTGAGCATTTAACGCCAGTTTTTCCTAAAGAAAAATTTAATTTAGCCGAAAGAGGCAGTACTATTTCAACTCGTATTATCGATTTGTTTTCACCTATTGGTAAAGGACAACGAGGAATGATTGTGGCTCAACCCAAAAC
>JACXVH010000236.1 GCA_014763515.1 Flavobacteriaceae bacterium | reverse complement strand
TCAACAGTAGCTTGTGGACTACTTTTTGAACTTCCAATCATCATTTATTTCTTAACTAAACTTGGATTGGTTACACCTACTTTCTTGAGAAAATATAGAAAATACACATTAATTATCGTTCTAATATTGTCAGCAATAATTACTCCACCCGACATTTTAAGTCAGATAATCGTAGCCATACCGATTATGATTTTATATGAAATCAGTATTTTGATAAGCGTTATGGTTGTAAAAAAACAAATTGAAACAACAGAAATCGTAAAAAAATAAACATGAGTAATATAGTACAAGAATTTAACGACTATCGTGCTAAAATGAATGAAAAATTATTAGCCGATGATAACAAAGTGATTAAGCGCATCTTCAACTTAGATACTAATGCTTATATGGAAGGTCATTTAGATGTAAAAACTAAAGAGCTATTAGGTTTAGTAGCTTCGGCGGTTTTACGTTGTGATGATTGTATTAAGTATCATTTAGAAACGAGTTATAAAAACGGAATTACTAAAGCTGAAATGATGGAAGCTATGAGTATTGCTACTTTAGTTGGTGGTACAATTGTTATTCCGCATTTGCGAAGAGCATACGAATTTTGGGAAGCACTTGAAAATGAGTCAATGATTTAATGTGCTAATATGCCAATGCTACAATTAACAAATAATTGACACATTATTTATTATTTTTACAAAAAATCGGCACATTGCCAAATTGTCTAATTGACACATTATCAAAATGAAATTAAGAGCTGATAATTTAATAAAAACCTACAAAAAACGTACCGTTGTAAAAGGAATTTCTGTTGAAGTAAATCAAGGAGAAATTGTAGGATTGTTGGGCCCAAATGGTGCTGGAAAAACCACTTCTTTCTATATGATTGTAGGTTTAGTAAAACCAAATAGTGGAAACATTTATTTGGACGACATGGATATTACTCAATTTCCCATGTATAAACGTGCACAACACGGAATTGGTTATTTGGCTCAAGAAGCTTCGGTATTTAGAAAGTTAAGTATTGAAGATAATATTATGAGTGTTTTGCAATTAACGAATCTTTCAAAAGCAGAGCAAGAAGCTAAAATGGAAGAGTTAATTGATGAATTTGCTCTACAACACATTCGTACCAATCGTGGTGATTTACTTTCGGGTGGTGAAAGAAGACGTACCGAAATTGCTCGTGCACTTGCTACTGATCCAAAATTTATTTTATTAGACGAACCTTTTGCTGGCGTTGACCCAGTTGCCGTTGAAGATATTCAAAGAATTGTAGCCCAATTAAAAAATAAAAACATTGGTATTTTAATTACCGACCACAACGTACAAGAAACTTTAGCGATTACTGATAAAACCTACTTAATGTTTGAAGGTGGCATTTTAAAAGCTGGAAAACCAGAAGAATTAGCCGCTGATGAAGTAGTACGAAGAGTTTATTTAGGACAAAATTTTGAATTACGTAAAAAGAAAATCGATTTTGATGCGCCTAAAACTACGATTATTCACGGTAAAGGCGAATTGAATTTGAATAAGGATACCGAGTAATTTGTCATTAGCTGCGCTCAATTCGGCAATGCCTCGAGTCCGAACTTGTTTCGGAATCTTATAATCTTAGTTAATGCGACTTCTTGACTCCGCTCGAAATGACAATTATTTATTTCTTAATTCTAAAATAGTCAAACCAATCAATTATCCCTGCTATCAGCAAAAAACCATAAAAAGCATCTTCAAAAGGAATTGTTCCTATTCTAATTCCTAAGTTTTCTGCATCGTTGTACCAAACCACAGGTTCATCTATAAAACTACCTGTTAAAATTCCATTTACGATAAAAAAGAACACTAAGGTTATCGTGTAAGAAACATAATGTCGTCCTAAATAGGTTTTTCGGTACAAATGAAACAACATATACAATGCTAAAAGTCCAAATGTAGAAGCTGTGTACCATTTGTTGTAGTTCAGTAAAAAAACTACAATGGAAAACGTTAAAAGGAAATTGGTAATGAGTTTATGTGATTTCTCAAGCGGATTTTTCTTCAGTAAATATTCCATAGAAAAATAAACAAACACACTTGAATAAGGAATACAAATGAAGAACAAAACTTCTTCTAAAGGCAAATTGAAAACTTTGATTCCAGTTAAATAGCGTTCGTTAAATCCCCAAACGGCAATATGGGTAAAATAAGCATCCCAAACTAAAAAGAAAAGCCCAACAATGGCGATACCTTTGAATAATGAAGACCAATTCTTATAATACGCATGTTTCGAATAAAAACTAGCTACAAAAGGCACAAAAAGTGTCAGTAAATCGATGGTTAAGTAAAGATACTTTTCCATTTACATTGAAAAATATTTTTTTGGAACAAACAACATCCCAAAACATTCACCATGTTCTTTTCCTAAATGCTTGTGGTGCACTTTGTGTGCTTTTCTAAGTCCGATTAAATATTTATTCTTAGTATGTTTAAACCATTTGAAACGTTGGTGAATTAAAACATCGTGCACTAAAAAATAAGCAATTCCATATAATAAAATACCTAAACCAATAAAGAATTTAAAGTTAAGTTCGGGTTCTAATCCAAAATAGAATAAAGCAATACTTGGAATCGCAAAAATGACA
>JACXVH010000235.1 GCA_014763515.1 Flavobacteriaceae bacterium | reverse complement strand
CGAAGACGAATAATCATCTAATTGATATTGTGGTAAATTTGTTGAAGTATTTGGTAAACGTTGTTTTCCTAACCAATTATAAGTGGCATCGAATTTCCATTGTTGTCCTTTTTCTTTGATGTGTGTTTCAAAAGCTGCATTTGCAAAGAAACGATGTTTCGCTTGCAAAGGTCTTTCTAATCTTCCTACTAGATAATCACTTTGAACATCATAATATTTATAGGCCGAACGCAAGGTAAAGTGCATAATTGGTGTTACACTAAACTCTGCTTGAAAACTATTCGCATAACTTTTCCCATCTAAGTTATGAAAAACTACTTGTTGCGGACTTACATCTAAATCAACAACGGCCTGATTTTGAAAATCGGTTCTATAATAATCGAAAACAATTTCAGATTCTGCTCCAAATATTTTGAATTTTTGAATGAAATTTAAACCATAATTCCAGGCAATTTCTGGATTTAATCCATATACTTTTCCTTCACTATTCAAAATTAAAAAGTTTCTCGAAGTAGCAAATAACTGTTGGTTTTCTGCAAAAATATTTGCAGCCCTTTTTCCTCTTCCTATCGAAGAACGCAAAACAGCGCCTTTCCATGGATTATATCTTAAATGCAATCTTGGGGTTATAAATGTCCCTAATCTGTTATGATTATCTACTCTTATACCCGCAACCAATCCAAAATTATCAATATTGTCATAAGTATATTCAAAAAATGCTCCATAAGAATTATCAATTCGAGAAAAGTCTTCAGCAAAATTTACAGCAACATATTCATTATATGCATCGTAATTAAAATTAATTCCAGCAGCAAATTTGTTTTTTGTATTACTTATAATTGAATTATAAATTAGATTTGAATAATAACTTCTTTGGTGAATATTGTACTGATTAAAACCGAAGTAAGAATCTTGATTGTGGGATTGAAATGAATTTTGAAAACCAAAACTTTTGTAAGGTTCTTCAGGAAAAACATATCCCACTTTATTTGAAATTTCAATTCGTTCAGTATTGATTTCACTACCCCAATTATTTAAGGTAAATTTATCTTCATCAGGATTAAAACCAACTTGTCCTGAGAGTTTATCGTCTCGCATGTAACGAAGGTTTAAAAAACTTACCCAACCTTTCTCGGTATCGGTATATTGCCAACGATTTAATAGGTTAATTTGCTTGGCAATGGGATTATCAAGAAAACCATCATTATTCATATCGTTTTCCATTTGACGTGTATTTCCGTGAACAAAAAGGGTTGTACTCAACTTTTCTGAATACTTTTGATTAAAATGGGTATTTAATTCGAAACGCCCATCCATTCCTGTGTAAAGATTTACAAAAAATGGAACATCTTCCAATGGCTTTAAAATTTCATAATTAATTTGTCCTGAAATACTTTCATATCCATTTACAACACTTCCAGCTCCTTTAGTAATTTGTATACTTTCTACCCAAGTTCCAGGAATAAATGAAAGCCCAAAAGCTTGGGAAGCGCCTCTAACTGATGGAATATTTTCCTCAGTAATTAGTATATAAGGACTGGTTAATCCTAACATTTTTATTTGGCGATTACCTGTTACGGCATCTGAGAAATTAACATCAATGGACGGATTTGTACTAAAACTTTCCGACAAATTACAACAAGCCGCTTTAAGTAATTCTTTACTGCCCATTTTTTGAACATTAGTAACGGAAAATAAAGAATGTTCTGTACTTTTCTTAGTTTTTGTAAGTGTAACCTCATTCAAAGAAGTTACTTCTTCCATTATAATTGTTAAGACACTATCATTTAGCACCTCAACTTTTTGAGTTTTGAAACCAATATAACTCACTAAAAGACTATTAGTTTCATCTGTTTTTTGTATCGTAAATTCACCATTTTCATTAGTAGAAACACCTGTAGATGTATTTTGCCAAAATACATTAGCACCAAATAATGGCTGATGGTTTGTATCTACAACTTTTCCTTTTACTGTTTCCTGAGCGTTTGCAAGGAATACTATAAGAAATAGTGAAACACTGAATAAATGTTTCATAAATATTTTTTTAATGTTTAATTAAGTTTTTTCTTAAAGACACTAAAAAAAATTATGCGTAAAAGACCAGTTGACAATAAAGTTTGTAAAGAGGAGGAGAATTTGATTCGCTATAATTTTCAATTAATTTTTGACTTTCAATTGAAAATATTTGTTCTTTAAAATTAAAATTGAATTGCTCAACAGCAACAAATTGTTCAAAATCTAAACTTATTGACTTTACAACAAAATTATCCGATTTCTTTTCAGTCTTAAGTGTAGTTTCTGAACAACATTTCTTTTTAACATCCTTTTTTATGCAACAACAATCAGAATCATCTTCACTTGGAGTTGAATAGTTTAATGAAACAGAAGCAACTTTATCATGACAATAATGAATATTGACAGCCAATCCTAAATTGGAAATCAATATAAAAAAGGATAATATAAAACCTGTTATCTTGTTCATTTTGTAGCGCAAAGTTAACAAACTGAAAATAATATTGCGTTAAAATTAATTAAATTTCAATTACTTGATTTAAAGTTGAAACCAAGCAATCATAATTGTAAACTTCTTCAATTTTTTGTTTCAAACCTAATGAAGCTTCTTTTTCCCCATG
>JACXVH010000234.1 GCA_014763515.1 Flavobacteriaceae bacterium | reverse complement strand
CGTGCTTATAATACAGTTCAACCTGCATCTGGTAAAGTATTAAGTGGTGGTGTAGATGCAAATGCATTACAAAAACCAAAACGTTTCTTTGGGGCTGCACGTAACGTAGAGAATGGAGGTTCTTTGAGTATTATTGCTACCGCACTAACAGAAACAGGTTCTAAAATGGACGAGGTTATTTTTGAAGAATTCAAAGGTACTGGAAATATGGAACTTCAACTAGACAGAAGAATTGCTAACAAACGTATTTTCCCTGCCATTGATTTAGTTTCTTCAAGCACTCGTCGCGATGATTTGTTGTTAGATGAAAATACAATCCAAAGAATGTGGATTATGAGAAAATATCTTGCAGACATGAATCCTGCTGAAGCAATGGATTTCATATTTGATAGATTTAAGAAAACAAGAAGCAATGAAGAATTTTTGATTTCAATGAATCAATAAATAAAAAAAGCCGACTGAAAAATCGGCTTTTTTTATTTAGGTTTTAGATGATTAAATTTTAATACCTGGAGGTAACATTTCTTGATAACGTCTATTTTTTCTGAAGAAAGAAATGATTTTAGCGTGAGTAGGTACAACTTTTAATTTTTTGCTTTCGGCGATATCTAATACATTTTTGATAAATTCATTGTGAAGTTCAAGATTTTCATTGCCGTTGCTGCAAAATTTAGTTAAAAATATTTTTCGTTCCTGTAAAGAGTACTCAATTGCAACTAAACCCTCTTCTGTGTTTATTTCAAATTGACGTAGTAACTCGTTGTCTTTTATTTCCATTTTGCTATAAAAATAAAGTGTTTTAGAAAATGTGAATGACTTAAAAAAGTATATTTTTAAATTCAGTGCAAAGGTACTAATTTTCGGTTTAGTTTCAAAGTATTAACCAAATTACTTCGAATTAACTAAATTTTTTAGCAAAAAATTATCATAAAAAAATATTTTAGTCACTTTGATTTAAATAAATTTATAAAAAAAATAAATGAAAATACCAGTTTACTTTATGCCAGGCTTGGCGGCAAGTACAGCGATTTTTGAAAATATTGTATTGCCTAAAGATCAATTTGAAATGATTTTATTAGAATGGAAGATTCCGCTAGAAAGAGAAACTTTACAAGAATATGCCAAAAGAATGTGTAGCGAAGTGAAACATGAAAATCCTGTTTTAGTTGGCGTTTCCTTCGGTGGAATTTTAGTACAAGAAATGAGCGAATTTGTTTCGGTTAGAAAAGTAATAATTATTTCGAGTGTAAAGTCGAATAAAGAAATGCCCAAAAAAATGAAGTTTGCCAAGAAAACATTGGCATATAAATTGATTCCAACTGGTTTAATATCAAATATTGAAGCTTTAGCCAAATTTTCCTTTGGTGAATCAATTAATAAAAGATTAAAGCTTTATGAAAAGTTTTTGAGTATGAGAGATAAAAAATATTTGGATTGGGCTATTGAAAACGTTATTTTATGGTCGCGTTCAAAACCTAAGGAAAATATTATTCATATTCATGGAGATAAAGATGACGTTTTTCCTGCCGAATATATAAAAAATTATATTCCAGTGCCAGGTGGAACACATATTATGATAATTAATAAATTTAAATGGTTGAATGAAAATTTACCTAAATTAATACTTCAAAATTAAAACAAACTATGAAAAAGATTTTAATGATTGCTGGAATTATGGCAGTTAGCGGCATGTTTATTTTTGCTACTGCTACAAAAATTAAAGAATCGGTTCATGTAAATTATCCAAAACAAATGGATTTTGCTGGTGAAGTTGTTCCTTATAACATAGTAGACGTTCAAGAGCGTTTGGATAGGGAAATGGTAACCAATATGAATTATCATACAAATACAACATTAGTTATTAAACGTGCTAACAAAGTATTTCCCATAATCGAACCGATTTTAAAGAAAAACGGAATTCCTGATGATTTTAAGTATTTGGCTGTAATAGAAAGTAGTTTAATAAATGCTGTTTCTCCAGCTGGTGCTCGAGGAGTTTGGCAATTTATGCCTGCAACAGCAAAAGAAAAAGGTTTGGAAGTAAATGATTATGTGGATGAACGATACGATCTAGAAAAATCGACTCAAGCAGCTTGTGAATATTTGTTAGATGCTAAAAATAAATTTGGAAATTGGACATTAGCTGCAGCTTCTTACAATGGTGGAATGGGAGGTGTATCGCGCCGCTTAGAAGAACAGCAGGTTGAAAGTTTTTACGATTTGCTTTTACCTGAAGAAACTTCTCGTTATGTGTTTAGAATTTTAGCTTTAAAGGAAATTATGCAAAATCCTGCTCAATACGGTTTTGTAATTCCAAGTGAAATGTTGTACAAAAATGTACCTGTTCGTAAAGTTGAAGTAGACACTACCATAAATGATTTGGTAGCTTTTGCAAAGGGACAAGGAATAAATTACAAAGTTTTAAAGTTACACAATCAATGGATGCGCGATTCTAAGTTACTAAATAAATCAGGTAAAAAATATGAAATCGTAATTCCAACTTCAGGATTTTAAATAAGATAGAATAATAAAAAAGGGCAATTTTAAAATGACACTATCCTAAAAAGTGTGTAAGTTAAAAATAATGGGGTTTGACTTTTTAATTAAAGTTGAACCCTTTTTTCAAAAATAGTTAAGAACTGA
>JACXVH010000233.1 GCA_014763515.1 Flavobacteriaceae bacterium | reverse complement strand
TAATGCAAATATTCAAGCTGGAGATGTAATTGTAGGTTTAGCTTCGTTCGGACAAGCAACTTACGAAAAAGAGTATAATGGCGGAATGGGTAGTAACGGATTAACGTCGGCTCGACATGATGTTTTTGCTAAATATTTAGCCGAAAAATATCCGGAAAGTTTCGATGCTTCTGTGCCAAATGAATTAGTATATTCCGGACAAACAAAATTAACAGATGCTGTTAAAGATAGCCCAATTGATGCTGGGAAATTAGTGCTTTCTCCTACAAGAACCTATGCGCCAGTTATCAAAAAGATTTTAGAAAAATACAATTCTCAAGATATTCACGGAATGGTTCATTGCAGTGGTGGTGCGCAAACTAAAGTGCTTCACTTTGTAGATAATGTTCATGTGATAAAAGATAATTTGTTTCCAGTTCCACCGTTATTCAAATTGATTCAAGAACAATCAAAAACCGATTGGAAAGAAATGTATCAAGTATTTAATTGTGGTCACCGAATGGAATTGTATGTAAACGAAGAAATTGCCCAAGATATAATTGCCATTTCAAAATCGTTTAACATTGATGCTCAAATTGTAGGTAGGGTAGAAGCTTCAGCCGATAAGAAATTAACAATAACTTCCGAATACGGAAAATTTGAATATTAATTTTAAAGTTAAAAGTAGAAGGTAAAAAGTAAAAAGACTAATGAAAGAAAATGATTTATTAGAAAGGACTTTTAATTTTGGCATTTCTTGTTTGAAATATTTAAGAAAATTAGAAATTAATCCTGAAAATAATTTAATCAGATTTCAATTAGGTAAATCTTGTACTTCTATTGGTGCAAATTATGAAGAATCTCAAGCTGGTTCTTCAAAGGCAGACTTTATTAATAAAGTTAAAATAGCTTTACGAGAAGCAAGAGAATCAAATTATTGGTTGAGAATTTTGAAAGAATTAAATGAAAGCAATGATGAATCACTTGAATTGTTAATAAAAGAAAGTAAAGAGTTAAAAAATATTTTAGGAGCTATAATAGTAAAATCAAATAATAATTAAATTTTGAAGGTAATGTTATAAAGGATTTTAACTTTTTCCTTTTTCCTTTTTACTTTTTCCTTTGTACTTAAACAACAACAATGCAACACAACGTTTTAATTTTAGATTTCGGTTCACAATACACGCAGTTAATTGCGCGTAGAGTAAGAGAGTTAAATATATTTTGCGAGATTTATCCGTACAATAATCCGCCAGAAGATTTATCAACTTTCAAAGCGGTAATTTTGTCGGGAAGTCCATTTTCAGTTCGTGCTGAAGATGCGCCACATCCTGATTTATCTCAAATTAGAGGTAAAATGCCGTTATTAGCGGTTTGTTATGGTGCGCAATATTTAGCACATTTTTCAGGTGGAGAAGTTGCTCCTTCAAATATTCGCGAGTATGGAAGAGCTAATTTGTCTTATATAAAAAGAGATGAGGTTTTCTTTGAAGAAGTTAATATTGGTAGTCAGGTTTGGATGAGTCATTCAGACACAATTAAAGCTTTGCCAGAAAACGGTGTGCGTTTAGCAAGTACAAAAGATGTTGAAAATGCTGCGTATAAAATTGAAGGCGAAACAACTTATGCAATTCAGTTTCATCCAGAAGTTTATCATTCGACTGATGGAAAACAAATGTTAGAAAATTTCTTAGTTAAAATTGCTGAAGTGCCACAAAACTTTACGCCAAATGCATTCGTAGAAGAAATTGTTGAAGAACTAAAACAAAAAATCGGTAACGATAAAGTAGTATTAGGTTTGTCAGGTGGTGTTGATTCTACTGTGGCAGCGGTATTATTAAATAAAGCGATTGGTAAAAACTTATATTGCATTTTCGTTAATAACGGACTTTTACGTAAAAATGAGTTCGAAAATGTATTGCATCAATACAAAGACATGGGCTTAAATGTTAAAGGAGTTGATGCTTCGGCACGCTTTTTGGATGCGTTAGCTGGATTAGATGAGCCAGAAGCAAAACGTAAAGCGATTGGAAAAGCTTTTATTGAAGTTTTTGATGATGAAGCACATTTGTTAACAGATGTAAAATGGTTAGGTCAAGGAACAATTTATCCCGATGTTATCGAATCAGTTTCGGCAACTGGCGGACCTTCTGCTACAATTAAATCGCACCATAATGTAGGTGGTTTGCCTGATTTTATGAAATTACAAGTTGTAGAGCCTTTAAGAATGTTATTTAAAGATGAAGTGCGTCGCGTAGGGAAAACTTTAGGAATAGATGATGAATTATTAGGAAGACATCCTTTTCCAGGTCCAGGATTAGCAATTCGTATTTTAGGAGATATTACTCCAGAAAAAGTTAGTATATTGCAAGAAGTTGATGCAGTTTTCATCAACGGATTAAAAGAACACGGTTTGTACGACAAAGTTTGGCAAGCAGGTGCTATTTTACTTCCAGTAAATAGTGTGGGTGTAATGGGCGATGAGCGTACATATGAAAAAGTAGTTGCACTTCGTGCTGTTGAATCTACTGATGGAATGACGGCGGACTGGGTACATTTACCGTATGAGTTCTTAATGAAAGTATCAAATGAAATAATTAATAAGGTTAAAGGTGTAAATAGAGTAGTGTATGATATTAGCTCAAAACCGCCTGCAACAATAGAATGGGAATAATT
>JACXVH010000232.1 GCA_014763515.1 Flavobacteriaceae bacterium | reverse complement strand
ATTTTAATTTTATTTAATTTTAAAATGAGTACACCAAGGGATTTAAAAAATGCTTAACAATAAAAAACCCGCTTGATGTACTCAAACGGGTTAATAGGTTTATATGATTTAATTACATATCATCACTACCTCGCTTGAGCGTGGAAAAAATGATGATGATGATGTAATTGATTTAAAAACATGATTTCTGTTATTATTTAACTTTGCAAAGTTAACAACTAATTTTTCGAATAAACAAAATGTTTTTGAAATTTTATATTTTGTTTAAGCTACTTGAACACCAAAAAGATGTCCAACAAGCGATGATAATCCCATTGCTATGGTTCCCCAAAAAGTGATACGCAAAATTGCTTTTAAAACATTAGAACCTCCAGTTTTTGCAGCTAGACCGCCCATTATTCCTAAAAATAAAATAGCAAAAACATATAAAGCATATTCTAAATAATCAAACGGAAAAAATAAAACTACTAGTAACGGCAAGACACCACCAACAGTAAATGCTGCTCCAGAAGCCATTGCTGCTTGTAAAGGATTTGCTTGGCTGATTTCGTTTATTCCTAATTCATCGCGAACATGAGCGCCTAACGCATCGTGTGCCGTTAATTCTTTAGCAACCAATAAAGCTGTTTCTTTTTTTAAACCTCTATCTTCATAAATTTGAGCTAAACGTTGTAACTCAAGCTCAGGCATTTCTTCTAATTCTTGTTTTTCGCGTTCAATATCTGCTTTTTCTACGTCAGTTTGTGAACTTACCGAAACATATTCACCTGCAGCCATAGATAAAGCACCTGCCGCTAAACCCGCTAATGCTGCTAAAATAATAGGTTCTCGTGTTGCACTTGCAGCGGCAACACCAATTGCAATACTTGCTGTTGAAAGAATACCGTCATTTGCACCTAATACAGCTGCTCTTAACCAATTACTTCTATAAATATAATGGTTGTCAAGATAATTATCTAATTCGTCTTTTTTACTCATAATTTGTTTTTTTAAACAATTTTATGTTTGATTTTTAAAACTAGAATCTTTAATTAATTTGAAAAACTCCTTTTGTAAGCACTTCAGAATTTTTATTTACTATCGAGTTAGTTAAAACTTCAGTAAATGCTTCATTTTCGATACCAGTTTTAACAGCAATTTTTTTAAACTCATATCCCGTAGGCGTTTTTTTGGTAACTATATGTATGAATTTTTTGTCGCCTTCTTCAAAAAAAGATTCTGTAGGCAAGGCTAAGGCTTTTTTGTTACCAAAGATAATTTTTGCATCTGCAAACATACCTACAACTAATTTTTTCATTAAATTAGTATCCAACTCTCCGAATACTGGAATCGAACGATCGGTTTCATTAATTGCTTTTCCTATTGTTTTTATCTTTGATTTATAAACAGTTTCAGCATTTTCTCCAATAGTAAATTGAATTTCTTGACCCTCTGAAAGTTTTAAAATATCTTTTTCGAAAACTGCTAAACTCAACAATAAATTGGCATCATTTACTATTTCAACAATCGTATTTTCTGGAGCAATATAAGCACCAATATTTGCATTTGTAGTAACCACTACTCCATTTATTGGCGAATAAATAGTTACCTGTGAGCTTAATTTAGCTCTACTAATTGCATTTGGATTGATATTGATTAACTGTAATTTTTCACGAAGTGAATTATAACTACTCACTGCTTGTTGGTAATCACTTTCTGCTTTTAAGTAATTTTTTTGTGAGGTGATATTTTCATCAAAAAGCGCTTTCTGACGCACATATTCCGATTTTAAATAAGTTAATTGTTCTGAAACTTCAAGATAATCTCTTTGAATATCAATGAATTCAGTATTTTCAATTACAGCAATAGCTTGACCTTTTGTAACTTTTTGACCAATAACAACACTGGAAGTCTTAATGTAGCCACCTAAAACAGCCGTAATTTTAGCTTTATCTTTAGCAGGAACATCAATTTTCCCTGAAACTTTTAAAACATCATCAAATTCTTGTTCTTTTGGAGAACCTATTTCCATTTTTGATGTTTCAAATTGCTCTTTTGAAATTATAATAGCATTTGATGATTCATTTTGAGGTTCTTCTGTGTTTGTTTCTTTGCATGAAGTAAATGCAACTAAAACTAAAAATATATAAACTAATTTTTTCATAATCTATTGGTAATTAATAAACTCTATATCTAAAATGGTGTTGTTATATTCTAAAATCGCGTCTAAATAATCAATCTTGATTTGCAATGCGTTTTCCAAACTTTGTATGTATTGAAAGAAATCAATTTCGCCATGTTTGTAACTCATATTGGCTACTTTTAAAATTTCATCGGAAAGCTTTTTACCCGATGTTTCATAATAATCAATAGTAGTTTTGATTCCTGCTAATTGATTATTTTTTTGATTTACAAATTGATTTATTTTGGTTAATTCAGCTTCTTTTTGTTGGTTCCAACTTTCTTTTTCTAATTGCAACATTTTTGTTTTTTTAGCATTTCCAGAAAAGAATAATGGCACATTTAAACCCACTTGAAATCCGTAAAGCGAACTTGATAATCCAGTATTTTTACCTTGAAAATATTCAGCAGAAATAGATGGAAACCAAGCTTGTTTTTGAAGTTTTAGTTTAGAATTAAAATTATTTGCAACACTTTCATAATAAGAATTATAAATA
>JACXVH010000231.1 GCA_014763515.1 Flavobacteriaceae bacterium | reverse complement strand
GAAGAATTAGGAAGAGATGATGTGGCTGTTGTTCGTTTAGAGCAGTTGTTCCCATTAGCTACTGAACAAATCAAAGCAATTATAGAGAGTTATCCTAATGCTAATGATTATGTTTGGGCGCAAGAAGAGCCTAAAAACATGGGAGCATACAGTTATATGTTAATGAATTTTGATTTGGTAAAATTACGTTTAGCTTCGCCTAAAGCATATAGTGCGCCAGCAGCGGGTAGTTATGAGCGTTCTAAAAAGCGTCATGCAAATGCTATTGCTATGGTTTTTGATAAAGATTTATTTAATTAATTTAGTATAAAAAATACGTTTTCTCATAATAGAGACAAAAATTTAAACAACTCAGAGTTATGATATTAGAAATGAAAGTCCCTTCACCGGGAGAGTCAATTACCGAAGTTGAAATTGCAACTTGGTTAGTTCAAGATGGCGATTATGTTGAAAAAGATCAAGCAATTGCTGAAGTAGATTCTGATAAAGCTACTTTAGAATTACCTGCTGAAGCTAGTGGAATTATTACATTAAAAGCAGAAGAAGGTGATGCTGTTGCCGTGGGACAAGTAGTTTGTTTAATCGATACAAGTGCAGCTAAACCAGAAGGTGGGGCAGTTCCAGCAAAAGAAGAAAAGAAAGAAGAAGCTCCTAAAAAAGAAGAACCAAAAGCAGCTCCAGCGGCAACGCAAACATATGCAAGTGGTTCAGCTTCTCCAGCAGCTAAGAAAATTTTAGCGGAGAAAAATATACAACCATCAGATATTGTTGGAACAGGTAAAGACGGTAGAGTTACTAAGGAAGATGCAATGAATGCAGTGCCTTCTATGGGAACTCCAACAGGAGGACCTCGTGGAACAGAAAGAACAAAATTATCAATGTTGCGCCGTAAAGTAGCTGAGCGTTTAGTTGCTGCTAAAAACGAAACTGCGATGTTGACAACGTTCAACGAAGTTGACATGAGTGCTATTTATGCTTTACGTGAACAGTATAAAGAAGATTTCAAAAACAAACATGGCGTAGGTTTAGGATTTATGTCTTTCTTTACAAAAGCAGTAACAAGAGCATTACAATTATATCCAGATGTAAACTCTATGATTGATGGTCAAGAAAAAGTATCTTACGATTTTTGTGATATTTCAGTTGCTGTTTCTGGTCCTAAAGGATTGATGGTTCCAGTTATGCGTAATGCAGAATTATTATCTTTCCGTGGTGTTGAAGCTGAAATCAAAAGATTAGCTTTACGTGCTCGTGATGGACAAATTACTGTTGATGAAATGACAGGTGGTACATTTACTATTTCAAATGGTGGTGTATTCGGAAGTATGTTGTCAACGCCTATTATCAATCCTCCACAATCAGGAATTTTAGGAATGCACAATGTAGTGGAAAGAGCGATTGTTAAAAACGGACAAATTGTTATTGCACCAGTTATGTATGTAGCTTTATCTTATGATCACAGAATTATCGACGGACGTGAGTCTGTAGGATTCTTAGTTGCGGTTAAGGAAGCGTTAGAAAATCCAGTTGAAATTTTAATGGACAATAATCCTAAAAAAGCTTTAGAATTATAATCAAGTTTTGTCATTCTGTCCCGAAATTTCGGGATTGTTTCGGAATTTAAAATAAAAAATCCCAAATTCATTGAATTTGGGATTTTATGTTTACTTCAAATACAAATAATGATTGTAATAATCAATAATGCCTTTTCCTTGTAAGAGAACATCAGCACCAATAATGCCATCAACAGGTTTCATTTTATATTGTTGTAAAGCTAAATTCACATGAAACATGTCAAAAACAATTAGGTTGAGGGTGTTATATTTCCATCGACTTAATTGTAATGAGTTGTCTTTTGAAAGTTGTGTTTCCATTCCTGTTGCACCCGCACCAGCGGCTTTAGTTTCTGAAATTTCTGTAAAAAGTTGAAATTTTTCAATTCCATCAAGTCCAACACAACTATTACTAGCGCCAGTATCTAAAATAAAGTTGCCTTTTACGCCATTTATTTTTGCAGTTATTAAAAGATGTTGGGTTTTGAGAACTTTAAATTTTACTTTTTTATATTTTTTCTTTTGTAAAAAGTCTTTTAAATCTTCCATGTTTCAAATGTAAAGTAAAATTTAAGATTTTAGATTAACGAATTTTGATTTTAGAATATTTGTAAATTTGCATAGCTAAAAAATAACTTTAAACTTTTTACTTTGAACTTTAAACTTGGCTTAACCGATACACATACCCATTTATATTCTGAAGAATTTAGTGAAGATAGAAACGAAATGATGCAACGAGCAATCAATGCTGGAGTATCTCGTTTTTTTGTTCCTTCAATTGATTCCACCTACACTGAAAAAATGTTCGATTTAGAAAAGCAATATCCAGAAAATGTTTTTTTGATGATGGGTTTGCATCCTTGTTATGTAAAACCAGAAACATTTGAAGTTGAATTAGCGCATGTAGAAAAAGAACTTTTTTCTAGAAAATATTATGCTGTTGGTGAAATCGGGATTGATTTGTATTGGGATAAATCTACTTTGGAGATTCAAAAAATTGCATTTAAAAAGCAAATTCAATGGGCAAAACAATTAGGTTTAGGTATCAATATTCATTGTAGAGATGCTTTTAATGAGGTTTTTGAAGTTTTAGAAAGCGAATATGA
>JACXVH010000230.1 GCA_014763515.1 Flavobacteriaceae bacterium | reverse complement strand
TCATAAGACTGTGTAAAATTTAAAATTAAACAAAAAAATAATGGGGTTTTAAAACCCCATTATTTTTTCTACTTACACAGTTTATGTTATAGTACCAAATAATAAAAAAGCGAAAGTAAAACTTTCGCTTTTTTTTAATCCATTTTATTGTCAATAGTTGAAATAATAACTTTTGGTTTAGTTTTATAATCGAACCAATTAGTGTTTTCAGTTCTTTTAAACCAAGTAATTTGACGTTTTGCAAATCGGCGTGTATTCATTTTAATTTGTTCGACAGCAAAATCTAGTGTAGTTTTTTCATCTAAATAATCAAAAATTTGTCGATAACCAACAGTTTGTAAGGCATTTAAGTTTCTGTAAGGATATAATGCTTTAACTTCTTCTAAGAGTCCTTCCTTCATCATAATATCAACACGTTGGTTAATTCTATCATACATAATTTCTCTATCGGCTTGTAAACCGATTATAATTGGAATAAAATCTCGCTTAACTGAACGTTTTCCTAAAAAAGTAGAATAGGGTTTACCTGTTCCAAAACAAACTTCAACAAAGCGTTTCATGCGTTGCGGATTGACTAATGTTTGTGGATTTTCGGTTTCTAGTTTTTGATAATAATCGGAATCTAAGTCTTTTAAAGTCGATTGTAAATATTCAATTCCAAGTTCGTCATATTTTGAATTGATTTCATCTCTAACCGATGCATCGATATCTGGAAATTTATCAAAACCTTTCAAAACAGCATCAACATATAAACCACTTCCGCCAACCATAATTTGTACGTTATTGGTTTTAAATAATTCATCTAATTTTTGTAAAGCATCAACTTCAAAATCACCAACAGAATAATTCTCAAAAATGGATTTATTTTGAATAAAATGATGTTTTGCGGCTGCTAATTCTTCTTCATTCGGAACTGCAGTTCCAATTTTCATTTCTTTAAAAAATTGGCGACTATCGCACGAAATAATTTCGCAATTGAAATGTTGTGCCAATTTTATGCTTAAAGCTGTTTTCCCAATGGCTGTTGGACCAATTATTGTAATTAAGTAGTTATTCATCATTTAATTCACTTCCGCAGTTATAACAATAACTAGCATTGTTTTGATGTCCTTCTACACCACAATTAGAACATGGATGTTGTTTTGGTTTTTGCTCCCCTTTTTTGCTGTTTAAAGCAATTTCAGAAGTTATAATTCCGGTAGGAACAGCAATTATTCCGTAACCTAAAATCATTACAAAAGATGCTAAAAATTGACCTAAAGGAGTAACTGGTGAAATATCGCCATAACCAACAGTAGTTAAGGTTACAATGGTCCAATAAATACTTGTAGGAATACTTGTAAACCCATTTTCAGGTCCTTCAATAACATACATTAACGAACCAACAAAAACCGTACTGATTAAAACGAAATAAATAAACACAAAAATTCTACCACGACTCGCGTATAAAGCGTCAATTAAATGAATGGATTGGCCTGTAAATTGTGGATGATTTAATATTTTAAACAATCGAATTAATCGGAATGCTCGAACGATAGTTAACACACTTGTTCCAGTTAAGAACAAAGATAAATACATAGGTAAAACCGCAATTAAGTCGACAATTCCATAGAAACTGAAAATGTATTTCCATGGTTTTTTTAAGGATACAATTCTTAGAAAATATTCTACAGAAAAGAAAAAGGTAATAATCCACTCTAAAATGATAATTTCTTGATGATATTTTGCATCAAATCCTTGAACAGTTTCAAGCATTACCAAAATTACACTTAGAAGAATTACACCAAGTAAAACTAAATCAAAAAGTCTTCTAGCTGGAGTATTTGTACCATAAATAATGATATTAATTTTTTGCTGAAGCGATTCCCATTTTGACTTTTTTGTGATCATGACACAAAAATAAAGATTTAAAATGAAACTACCTTTACTTTGTTTTTCTTCATGTAGCTTTGAATAATGGTTTTAATATCTCGGTTATGTTGCATAGGAATAATAAGATTCTTTAAAATATCAATATTGGTAATTTGATAATTTAAATCGTAAAAGCAATAACCTTTGTAAATTCCATTTTCAACTAAAATAGCACTTTTTTCTTCAATAGTTCTGCCTTTATCAATAATAACCATGTTGTTATTTTGAAAGGAATTTTCTTTAATAAATTCATTAACACGCAAATTGTATAATTCGGGTTGTTCTTTATCGATACAAGCGCCATAACACTGTTTAATGTCATATTGAAAGCAACTTTTTTTAGTATCGTACAAACCGTTAATTTTTTGACACAAATTATATTTTTCGGTTATTTTAAAAAGAAAAGCTTTTCCTTCAGCTTGTGTAGAAAAGGAAGTAATTTCTTTTTTGCGACCATCTGCTTTTTGAACTTTTAGAGCTACATAACCTTTTTCATTTTTTTCTGGATATAAAGCCCATTGAAATATAGTTCTTCTTTGCGCTCTGTTATAAATGGGCTTGTTAATTTTTATTTCTTCACTTTCTTTTAAAAGCGCAATTAATTCGCTTCCAGTTTCTTCAAATGTTACGGCATAAACATCGCGTTGAATTTTTTTACTTTTATTTGAAGTTCCTGTAAAATGTTGGTTAACTCGTTTTTTTATATTCTTACTTTTACCAATGTAGATAAGATCTCCTTTTTCATTGTGAATGTAATAAATACC
>JACXVH010000229.1 GCA_014763515.1 Flavobacteriaceae bacterium | reverse complement strand
CTTCAAGGTTGCTCATTATTGTAATTGTTTGAAAGTCAATACAATTTAATCATTTTTAATGATTTGAGCAACTTTTTTTATAATGCACAACGGGTTATAAAGTATCATTATCTTGATAAAAATTCATATTAATTGACTATAATTGTTCTTTTAAAGCAACAGGCAATGAATTAACTGATGCCGACCATAATTGATTATTTACCACATCAACCACATAAATATCGGTATTATTTTGATTTTCTGGGAAAGCATTAAATGGTTGTCTTGCGTGAATACCATCTTTTCTTCCCCCTATTATTAACCATTTCCCATTATGTTGTGCAAAAGCATATGAATGCAGTCCTGGCAAACCAGTTACATTTATAGGAGTTAACACTACATCAAATGGAAATGAACTTTGCGCTTGCGAAATTAAAAACAGAAAACTCGCAAACAAAAAAATTATTTTTTTCATTTGTTGTAATTTAAATTTTGTACTAAAAAAAATTGATTACAACTAGATTTTAGGAGGATGCCAAATATTTGAAAAGTAATTTGAAACTAAAATTTCTCTATATAAAATTTCTTTTTGCTCTTTTAATGGAATAAAATATATAGGCAAATAAATAGAGACTTCTTTTACAAATTACACTGGACTAAAATTGAGACTCATTACAAATTTGCCTTTATCACAATCAGAATCTTCAGTTTTTTGACAAGATATTTCACAAGAATTTCCTAAAAGAACTTTAACTGCTCTTACAGAAGGTAATACTGTAAGTACAACTAAATAAAAAAGCAATATGTGAATTTTAAATTTCAAGTTGTAAAGATAAAAATTAAATTGAATTCAGCACTTTTTCTATAATTTCTTGTTTTGATAATATATTTGGAGTTTTCCAAACAATTTCCCCTCTTTGGAACAATACTAACATTGGTGCGCTTGAAATTGAAAATTCTTTAACCACAGAAGGAATGTCATTAATATTTACGATAAAAATACTTAAACGTTTGCCTATTGAATTTTTAACTTGTTGTAATGTAGGCTCAATCATGGCACATGGTTCACAATTTGCATTTATAAATTCAACAAGGGCTAAATCTTCTTGATTTAATAATTCTCTAAATTTTTCTTGCATATATCTAATATTAAAACGAATAATTAGACTAACAACCTCTATTAAAGATTACCTGAATTAAAAAAAATAATGCAAAAAGTAAAAAGAAATATTCCTCTGTCCTAATCGCATGAATACTAATTCCAATAGATAAAATAAATCTTATCCATCTCAATTAAGTGTCAATTGGTGAATAACAACTTCTTCATTAATGATTTATTTTAAAGTAAAATTATTAGTATTTCTACAATTCACAGTAACAAATATTACAAACTATGTAAAATGCATGATTTAATTTTGATTAAAATAATAAAGTTTATATTCAATTTATTTGAAGACAACTATCAAATACTACATTTCTATATTATTGATGTTATCAATGTTTTCTCAATCATTGAAGTTTTCTTATTTGGTTTATGAATACACTACAAACAACAAAGCATTTACAGAAAAATATTGTAAAAATATCGATAAACCTGAGCTAAAATGTAATGGTAAATGTCATTTAAAAAACGAATTAGCAAAAACTTCAGAAACCAACAAACCAGTTAATTCCGAACAAAAACAAAATACTAATTATCAAACCGAAATTTTATTTTTTGAAACAATTACATTGTATCTATTTCCTTCGGATTTTTGTATTCTAAATAAAATTATTAATTCTAAATACATGAATTTGTATTGCGACTTATTTACAAATTCGTCTTTTCATCCTCCACAAAACACACTGTTTATAGCTTAATTACAAATTAATTTAAACAGTAAAAATAAAATGAAAAAAATAGTCATTATAGGATTGCTATGGTCTTCTGCTATGGTGTATTCGCAACAAAATAATGATCCAGAAGTAATAAATGATTCTTTAAAAATAACTTATTTAGATGAAATAATTTTAATTGAAAATCCTTTAAAAAATATTTCTCATTCAGTTATTGCGATTGATGAAGCTAAAAAAAATAGTCAACCTAGAACTGCTACTGATTTATTTAAAGATATTCCAGGTTTTAGCATCCAAAAACGAAGTGCTATTGCTTCTGAACCATCTTTGCGAGCCTTCAAATATGAACAAATGAACATCAAATATGATGCTGGAGGAAAATACGTTCATGCTTGTCCGAACCGAATGGATCCCATAACGGCACACATAATTCCGGAAGAAGTTCGTAAAATTGAAGTCATCAAAGGTCCTTTTACAACACGTTATGGGCAAACTTTTGGAGGCATTGTAAACATTGTGACAACACCTGAAATTCATACAGATAATGGATTATTTGGCGAAATACAAAGCGGATTTGAAACAAATGGAAACAATAGTGCTTCGAGAGCTGAATTACAATATGTAAAAAATAAATTCAACCTTACAGTAAATGGAGAATATAGAGAATATGGTGATTACAAAGACGGAAATGGAGTTGAAACACCATCTGGGTTTATAACCAAAAGTTATTCGGCAAAAGTGGGTTACAACTTTACAGACAACCAAACGATTAGGTTGGATTGGAGACAAAAGTTTGGCGACCAAATTATTCATACAGGTTTGCCAATGGATTCTCCTTTTGATGATAGTTATAGCTTAGGATTGGATTATAAATGGAAATCTGTTTCTGAAAACATCAAGAATATTTC
>JACXVH010000228.1 GCA_014763515.1 Flavobacteriaceae bacterium | reverse complement strand
GTTTGGCTAAAAAATTAAAACCATGAACTTAAAAAACTTACATACCGAACATAAAGCTGTGCAAACACACCTTTTATTTCAACCAACTGATGCTAAAGTAATTGCTTTACAAATTGCTAAAAATGAGCAGTTAAAAGAGCACATCACAAAACTGCCTGCATTACTAGTTTGTGTTTCTGGTAAAGCAATTTATAATGATGAAAAGGGAACTTCTGTCACATTACAATCAGGCGATTATTATAATATTCCTGAAAATGTAAAACATTGGGTAGATGCACAAGAAGAAAGTAACTTTCTATTAATTAAATAATTTTTCTCACTTTTTACTTTTCACTTTTCATTTAACACTATGAGTATTTCGGTTCAAAATATTTCCAAAAGTTATAAAAATGTTCAAGCACTACAAAACATAAGTTTTGAAGTAAATGAAGGCGAACTCTTTGGACTAATTGGTCCCGATGGAGCTGGCAAAACGACTCTTTTCCGATTACTAACTACTTTACTTGTTCCCAACGAAGGAAATGCAAAAGTTGCCGAATACGACATTATAAAAAATGTAAAAGAAATTAGAAATTCTGTAGGTTACATGCCAGGTAAATTCTCTTTATATCAAGATTTGACAATAGCCGAAAATTTAGAATTTTTTGCAACCATTTTTGGTACAACAGTCGAAGAAAATTACGATTTAATCAAAGATATTTACGTTCAAATTGAACCTTTTAAAAATAGAAGAGCAGGAGCATTATCAGGAGGAATGAAACAAAAATTGGCATTATGTTGTGCCTTGATACATAAACCTAAAGTTTTGTTTTTAGACGAACCTACAACTGGAGTTGATCCTGTATCAAGAAAAGAATTTTGGGAAATGCTCAAGCGATTAAAACAAAAAGGAATCACAATTTTAGCATCTACTCCTTATATGGACGAAGCCGCTTTGTGTGATAGAATTGCGTTAATTCAAGAAGGAAAAATATTAAAAATAGATTCACCTGAAAACATTGTAAATTCCTATGGAAAAGCAATTTACGAAGTAAAATCAGATACGATGTATCAATTAATTGAAGATTTAAAAGCGTTTCCTTCAAGTTATAGTGTGTATGCTTTTGGAGAATTCGTCCATTATACAAATAAAGACGATTCATTTCAAATTGAAAACTTAATGAATTATTTAACTGAAAAAGGACATCAAAATATTGTAATTCAAAAGGCAAAAACCACTATTGAAGATGTTTTTATGGATTTGTAAAACAAACAGAAAATGAACCCACAAAAAATCATAGAAGTAGAAAATTTAACCAAAAGAATTGGTGATTGTACAGCCGTAAAAAGTATTTCTTTTCACGTAAACAAAGGCGAAATTTTCGGATTTTTAGGAGCTAATGGTGCAGGAAAAACTACTGCTATGAAAATGCTTATTGGTATTTCAAATCCTACAGCTGGAAACGCAATTGTTGCAGGTTATAATGTGCAAACACAAAGCGAATTTGTTAAAAAAAGTATTGGTTATATGAGTCAGAAATTTTCTATGTATGACGATTTAACCGTACAAGAGAACATTACTTTTTTTGGTGGTATTTATGGTTTATCAAAAAAGCAAATTAAAGCTAAAACTGAAACTTTAATAGAAAATCTTCAATTGGGGAATATTACAAAGACAAAAGTTGGTGATTTGCCATTAGGTTGGAAACAGAAATTAGCGTTTTCGGTTGCATTATTACACGAACCTAAAATTGTTTTTTTAGATGAACCAACAGGTGGAGTTGATCCCATTACGAGAAGACAGTTTTGGGAATTAATTTATGCCGAAGCTCATAAAGGAACTACCATTTTTGTTACTACGCATTACATGGACGAAGCCGAATATTGTAATCGCGTTTCTATTATGGTAGAAGGGGTTATTGAAGCTTTAGATTCGCCAAAAAATTTGAAAAAACAATTTGAAGTTGAATCTATGAATGAAGTGTTTTTAAAATTAGCTCGAAATATTGAATAACAACTTCTTAAAACCTGAAACTTGAAACAAAAAACAAATGAAACGATTTAGAGGTTTTGTAATAAAAGAATTCTTTCACATTTTTAGAGATAAACGTTCGCTTTTTATTCTCTTCGGAATGCCTATTGCACAAATTTTATTATTCGGATTTGCCATTACCAACGAAATTAACAATGTAGAAGTCGCCATTTTAGATTATGCGAAAGATTCAGAATCTGAAAAAATTATTCAAAAGTTAAAAGCTTCAGATTATTTCAATATTGAAAATGAAATAGCAAACGAAAAAGCAATTACCTCTGAATTTAAAAAAGGAAAAATAAAAGCCGTTTTACTATTTGAAAAAGATTTTTCAAAAAAACTGCAAACCGAAAAAAAGGCAACTATTCAAGTAATTACTGATGCTACTGAACCTAATATTGCCAATACAATCGCTAATTATACACAATCAATTCTATTAAATTATCAAAATCAAAATTCTAGTGCTAACAAAATTGGGATAAATATTCAAACAAGAATGTTATATAATCCTGAATTAAAAAGTGTTTTCAATTTTGTTCCTGGAGTAATGACAGTAATTTTGATGTTGGTTTCAGCCATGATGACTTCAATTTCTATAACTAGAGAAAAAGAATTAGGTACGATGGAAGTATTATTGGTTTCGCCTTTAAAACCATTCCAAGTAATTGTAGGAAAGGTTTTTCCCTATGTTTTTTTATCAATAATTAATGCTGTTGTAATTGT
>JACXVH010000004.1 GCA_014763515.1 Flavobacteriaceae bacterium | reverse complement strand
ACTTTGCCAGGTTTATCTTGTGTTCTAGCATTAAATTGCTTACAAAACTCCATGATGTTAACCCCAGCAGCCCCCAAAGCAGGTCCAACCGGTGGCGACGGATTCGCAGCACCTCCCTTAACTTGTAGTTTAACTACTTTACTAACTTCTTTTGCCATTTTAAAAAAATTTAGCACATCTATCAATTGGAAGCGATTGATGTGATTTATAATGTAACTTATATTATACTTTTTCTACTTGCATAAAACTTAACTCTAATGGTGTTTTTCTTCCAAAAATTTTAACCATAACTTCAAGTTTACGCTTTTCCTCATTTACCTTTTCAATTGTTCCATTGAAACCATTGAAAGGACCATCAATTACCTTAACAGTTTCTCCAACAGCGTAAGGAATAGCAACGTTATCAACTTTAACTGATAATTCATCAACTTTCCCTAACATCCTATTAACTTCAGACTGTCTTAACGGCACTGCATCCCCACCTTTAGTTTCACCTAAGAAACCTATAACTCCTGGGATTGATTTGATAATATGCGGAATCTCACCGGTTAAGTTAGCTTCAATCATAACGTAACCAGGAAAATATACTCTTTCTTTTGTGATTTTTTTACCTTCTCTTACTTGCACCACTTTTTCAGTTGGTACTAATACTTGAGAAACGTAATCTGACATACCCAAACGTGCAGTTTCAGTCTCGATATAATTTTTTACCTTATTCTCTTGACCACTAACAGCTCTTACAACATACCACTTTTTAACATTATTGTCTGCCATAACAAGAGACTATTTTATTAAATTAAAAAAACCTGCCAATGCCTTAACAAACAATTGATCGACCATTCTGGCCAAGAAACATTGGTTTTCAATTCATGAAAAGCCTCCGAAATATAATTAACAAATTTTGTCATTTTTTCTTTATTTGCACGGGCAGAGAGATTCGAACTCCCACCAGCGGTTTTGGAGACCGCGATTCTACCCTTAAACTATGCCCGTTTGTTAAAAAATCAGTGTTGCGTGCAACAACACTGATTTTTAATATTTATTTAAACTTAATTAGTCTAAAACTTCAGTAACCTGACCAGCACCTACTGTTCTACCTCCTTCACGGATAGCAAAACGTAAACCTACTGATAAAGCGATAGGACTTAACAATTGTACATCAATAGTTAAGTTATCTCCAGGCATAACCATCTCAACACCAGCTGGTAATGAAATTGTACCAGTTACATCAGTTGTACGAACGTAGAACTGTGGACGGTAGTTGTTATGGAATGGAGTGTGACGACCACCTTCTTCTTTTTTCAAGATATAAACCTCAGCTTTAAAGTGAGCGTGCGGCTTAACAGAACCTGGTTTACAGATTACCATACCTCTTTTGATATCAGCTTTATCAATACCTCTTAATAATAACCCAACGTTATCACCAGCTTCACCTCTATCTAAGATTTTACGGAACATTTCAACCCCTGTAATAGTAGAAGTTAATTTATCAGCACCCATACCAATGATTTCAACTGGATCACCTGTATTAGCAATACCTGTTTCGATACGTCCTGTAGCAACAGTACCACGACCAGTAATTGTGAATACATCCTCAACAGGCATTAAGAATGGTTTTTCGTTATCACGAACTGGCTCTTCAATCCAAGCATCAACTGCATTCATTAATTCCATTACAGTTTCAACCCATTTTGGCTCACCATTTAAAGCTCCTAAAGCAGAACCTTTGATAACAGGACCATTATCACCATCATATTGATAGAAAGATAATAAATCTCTGATTTCCATTTCTACTAACTCTAATAACTCAGCATCATCAACCATATCCACTTTATTCATGAATACAACGATTCTAGGCACACCAACCTGACGACCTAATAAGATGTGCTCACGAGTTTGAGGCATAGGACCATCAGTAGCAGCAACTACTAAAATAGCACCATCCATTTGTGCAGCACCAGTAACCATGTTCTTAACGTAATCCGCGTGACCTGGACAGTCAACGTGAGCGTAGTGACGGTTAGCTGTTTGATATTCTACGTGAGAAGTATTAATTGTAATACCTCTTTCTTTTTCTTCTGGAGCGTTATCAATCTGATCGAATGATTTAGCTTCTGATAAACCAGCATCTGCTAATACTTTAGTAATCGCAGCAGTTAAAGTTGTTTTACCGTGGTCAACGTGTCCGATAGTACCAATATTTAAATGGGGCTTCGAACGATCAAAGGTTTCTTTTGCCATGACTTAATAATTTAATCTTAGTTATATATTAGTGTTCAAATTTAATACTTATTAAGAGCCAATGACGGGATTTGAACCCGTGACCCCTTCCTTACCAAGGAAGTACTCTACCCCTGAGCTACACCGGCTTAAACCTGCCATCGACAGGAAAAATAATAGTGGGGAGAGCAGGATTCGAACCTGCGAAGGTGAAAACCAGCAGATTTACAGTCTGCCCTCGTTGGCCGCTTGAGTATCTCCCCAATCCATTAATTTTCAATATTTTACAGAACTTGAGCCGATGGAGGGACTCGAACCCACGACCTGCTGATTACAAATCAGCTGCTCTAGCCAGCTGAGCTACACCGGCGGCTTTCAATAAAAAAGTCCGCTATTTCTAACGGACTGCAAATGTATATAATTTATTTTTTATTCAAAACTTTTTTTGATTTTTTTTCTATTAAACATGTGCTCTTATTTTTTCCTTATATTTAACAAGCATTCTTTCTAGCGATTGTTCTGCCGAATCCACTGCTTCTTCAAAAGTTTTACATGTTTTTTTGATTACCAATTCATCTCCTGGAACCTGAACTTTAATCTCTACTTCTTTATTTTCTTTGTCACTTGTATTTTCAACCCTCAAATAAACATCCGTCGATACAATTTTATCAAAATACTTTTCTAATTTACTTAATTTTTCTTCAACAAAAACGACTAATTTTTTGTCAACATTAAAGTTAACCGCTTGAACATTTACTTTCATAATAAAAAATGTTTTGTATTAAACAATAGAACTATTAACCTCTTGGGTGCGTCTCTTTGTATACTTTTTGCAATTCAGCCAAACTGCTGTGCGTGTAGATTTGAGTTGACGACAAACTTGCATGACCTAATAGCTCTTTAACTGAATTTAAATCGGCTCCATTATTTAACAAATGCGTTGCAAATGTATGCCTAAGAACGTGTGGACTCTTTTTTACTTTTTGAGACACACCACTAAAGTAATAATTAATCAAACGATAAACAAACGATTGACTTAATTTGTTTCCTTTTTTGGATAAAATTAACACCTTATGATCCTTAATTATCTCGAGTTGGTTTCTAAAATTTAAATATTCTAGAATTAACTTTTTAGTAGAAATCAAAATAGGGATTACTCTTTCTTTATTTCTTTTACCCAATACTTTCATTTGATTTAATTCGAAATCTACATTATGTAATTGCAAATCAATTAATTCACTTTTTCTAACACCAGTGGTATAAAAAATTTCCACCACTAACCTATCCCTGATTCCTTCAAAATCATTTGGAAAATTATTAAAATCAAACAAATCATTCACCTCTTTTTCAGAGAAGGAAACTTGGACCTTTTTAGAAACTTTTAAAGATTTATGCTTTACCAAAGGATTAACCGAAATAATTTTAACTTTTAAAAGAAATTTAAAAAAGGATTTCAAAGAAGAAATTTTTCTATTTATTGATCTATTAGCAATTCCAGCATCAACTAAACTTACAATCCAATTTCTTATAAAAACATATTGTGTTTCTTCTAACTTAATTCCACATGAAGATTCGAGAAAATCATTAAATTCTATTACATCGTTAACATAAGCATTGATAGTATGAATAGAATAATTCTTTTCTTTACTTAAATATTCTTTAAACGGATCTAGGTTTGACATATAGAAAAAATCAAGTTTAATCAAATATATAAAAAAAGCCGCTAACAAAAGTTAACGGCTTTCTTTAATATAAGTAACTAAGATATTAAGACTCAACAGAATCTTTTAATCTTTGAATATACTGCGCTTTTTGAATTTCAGCTCTTCTAGAAACCGATGGTTTTGTAAATTGCTGACGTGCTCTTAACTGACGAACAGTTCCAGTTTTGTCGAATTTTCTTTTGTAGCGTTTTAATGCTTTATCGATATTTTCTCCGTCTTTAATAGGTATAATTAACATAATCTAGACACCTCCTCTCATTTAGACGGCAAAAGTAAACAATATTTTTAATTAAAAAAGGGTTTTAAAAAATATTTTTACTTAACTGCAGGCTCGTAGTTTTTATTATCAATTATTATTTTTGATAAAATCTCTTTTAGAATTTCGGAAGTACCTCCACCAATTGGTCCCAAACGGCTATCTCTAAACAAACGAGCTAATGGATATTCTTCCATATAGCCATAACCGCCCAACATTTGCAAACAATCATAAATAGCCTCATCTGCGACCTTGGTTGACTTTAATTTTGCCATTGTAGCCTCTTTAACCACATATTCTCCTTTATCTAATCTATAAACAGCCGCATAATTAAACAACTTACAGTGTTCAATTTCAGTAGCATGCTCTACTATCTTGTGACGTAACGCTTGAAATTTATCGATTGTTTTTCCAAAAGCTTCACGTTGCGACATATATTCTAATGTATAGTCTATTGCGTATTCTGCTCTTGCATGTGCATTAATTGCCATAATTAATCTTTCTAGAGCAAAATGTTGCATGATATAAGCAAATCCTTTACCTTCTTCTCCCATTAAATTTTCTAATGGAATTTCTACATTATCAAAAGCAATTTCAGCAGTATCGGAAGCTCTCCATCCTAATTTATCTAACTTAGTAGCGGATACCCCATTACTTTTACTATCTACAAGAAAAATACTGATTCCTTTATTACCTAATTCAGGGTTTGTCTTTGCTGCTACAACATAATAATCAGCATAAACACCATTTGTAATAAAAGTTTTTGATCCATTAATTATATATTTATCTCCATTTTTAATAGCTGTAGTTCTCATTCCGGCCACATCGCTACCTCCAAATGGCTCTGTAATACACAATGCACCTATTAAATCTCCAGAGATACTTGGCGCTAAATAATCTTTCTTAATGCGTTCATCACCTTCTGCATTTAAATGAGTCATTGCTAAGTAAGAATGTGCCCACATTGCAGCAGCAAAACCAGCAGATTTAATTTTTTGAAGTTCTTCTAAAAATATTACGGTATAAAATAAGTCTAAGTTTAAACCGCCATAAGCTTCAGGATATCGGATTCCAAAAAAGCCCATTTCTCCGAATTTTTTCCAAATAAAGCGCTCGATAGTTCCTGTTTTTTCACATTTTTCGATATGGGGCCCCACTTCTTTATTTAAAAAGTCACGTAAACTTTCTCTAAATAGTTGATGTTCTTCTGTAAAATATAACGAATTCATAGTTTGTATTGAAGTTGATTATTTGGTTTTTACGCTTTTTTAATCAAATTCCAAATATAAAACTATTATTTTTATTTTATCAACAGAAATTCCTTTAATTTTTGTTAAATCCTCAATGTTTCTAATTTCGCCATTCATACTTCTATAAGTAACAATTTCTTTAGAAATAGCATAATTGAAATATGGAAATTGAGAAAGTTCTCTAGAAGATGCTGAATTTATTTTAATCTTCTTTAATTCGCCAGAAATTGGCTTAACAAAAAATTGCTTTTTTACATTTTCAAACGTTTCTGTAGTAATGCCCCACATCCAAGAAATTTGATCAATGGAAACAAACTCTCCTAATTTATTTTTTTCGCTTAGAATGTTATCAGAAAGTTTTTCCCCAATTCCATACACTTTCATCAACTCTTCTTTTGTCGCAGAATTTAAATTGATTTGAACAACTGATTCTTTCTTTACGAAACTGTGAGCAGTACGAATTGAATTTTGCTTATTGACTACCCAATCTGGAAACTTAAAAAATGGGGAAATCTTAGCTAAAAGTTCGTTTGAAACTTTTGTTACTTGTTGAAACTCTTTAGCAGAATTTACAAATTTATTTTGTGAACGAAATTTATGAAGCCTATCAATTTCTTCAATTGACATTCCTAACATATAGCCTTTATAATCGGTAATATAATTAGGATTAAACGGATAAATTTTATTGATACTTGTCTCTTTAATTTGAAGTAAACTATCGACTTCTTTTTTAAATTGGAGTTCCGCTTGAGATCTACTCACGTCAGTTTTATCATCAAAAAAATTATAAATTCGATTAAAATTCAAAATTATAATTTGAAGAAAAACTATTATTCCCAATAATAAAAAAATCCCATTTCGGTGCTCCGATGAAAACACGAAATAGGATTTTATTTTTTTCATTTTATATAATAATTAGTCTTGTTGTCTTACTAGTTCATCATCATTCTCGCTGTAAGAATCTGGTTCTTGTTTAGGCGGAATAGTAAGTACTTTATAGAAAAAATATGATGCAAAGGCAATAACAATTCCTTGTGCACAAACCATAGTTATAATTGCTGTTGAATTCATAATGTTGCTCTCCCTTCTTTAACTCTTTTTTTGTAGGCTAATAATACCACGATTGAAATAAATATAAACAATGCTAATAATAACATTCTACCTAAGAATTTGTATAAAGTATTGTTTGTAAACTTACCGGTAGCAATTTTATCTGCTGGAGAAATTATTTGATCTACCTTAACTATTACTTGCTGGTTCTTTTCAGCTTTAAAATTATATTCTTTATAATCTGTAAAAGGAACTTTAATTACCTCTCCGGTTGCTTTATCAAAAACTTTCTTCTCATTATCAAAAGCAATTTTTAAATATTGTGAAGTAGCTTCCACAACTTTACCATTTATTTTACCTGTTGATTCAAAATTTTCTGCAAAATATTCATTAGCAAACCACTCTTTATTATGAGTATCATTATCCTTTATTTTATCAACCCAATCAGGAACACTTGATATTAAAACCCATCCTAATAAAGCAGGAGTTACAATTAAAATGATGTATTTATAAAAACCTGGAAGCTTAATATCGGCACCTTTATTGATTTCAGCCCAACCTTTTTTAATTCCAAATATATAAGAAAATAGAATAGTCTCTAAAAATGCGAAAACAACCAAACTTACAGTACCTGCCCAATAATCATATTGGTCAAACAATCCTTCGTTAAAAAATATTACTGTTGGTAATCCCATTGTTAATGCTAAAAAACCAAAAGACCATGCTCCTTTGTTTTTACTCCAATTGAATTCATCTCTCATAAAGCCCATCCATGGAGTTCCCATTGCCAACGAAGATGTAATACCCGCAAAGAACAATAATCCAAACCAAAATACTCCAGCAAAAATTGCCAATACTTCACCCCATTGTTGAAATAAATAAGGCATTGTTTGAAACGCCATACCAAAACCTGCATTTTGAATAACCCAGTCTAAACCTAAATAACCCGCAGCGATAGGTATAACAATTAAACTACCTAAAACTACTTCTACGAATTCATTCATAAAACCAGCAGAAACAGCATTTAAAGCAATATCATCTCTTTCTTTTAAATAAGCGGCATAACAATGAATTGTTCCCATACCTACAGATAATGTAAAGAAAATTTGCCCAGCTGCTGCCAACCATACTTTTGGATTAGTTAAAGAATCAAACTGTGGTGTCCATAAAAAGTTTAAACCATCCCAAGCATTAGCATTTGGAAAAATATCTGATGCACCTGAAGTCCCTAGTGTTAATCCCCTAATTGCTAATACCACACCAAACAATATTAATAATGGCATACCAATTTTAGCTACTTTTTCAATTCCACCTAACCCTTTAGATAAAATATAAGTATTTAAAAGTAAACATATTACATAAAAAACAACTGCTTCATAAGGAATTCCTGTAGTAGAATGCGCTACATCTACATAAGAATTGAAAAAATTAGCAACATCACCCTGAGACATTCCATTAAAAGTACCAACGATAGAATGGTACACATAAGACATTGTCCAAGATTCAATATAACAATAATATGCTGCTACAGCTATGTTAGTAAAGATTCCGAAAACACCAATGTATTTCCAAATTCTTCCTTTAGCCATTGTGTCTAATATATACGGAGTACTGTGGTTACCAAATTTACCTCCATATCGACCTGTAGACCATTCGATAAATAATAAGGGAATTCCCATTACTAAGAAACAAACTAAATATGGAATAATAAATGCTCCTCCTCCATTTTGAACTGCTTGAACAGGAAAACGTAAAAAATTTCCCAATCCTACAGCATTTCCAGCCATAGCTAAAATAAGACCAACTCTTGAACCCCAAGATTCTGTTTTTGTAGACATAAGTTAATTTGGTTGATAATTCCCCAAAGATAAGAAAAGTAACCAAATTACAAAGAAAAGTTAAAAAATGCCGCTATTACAAATCAAAAACTGAGCTTCTCTTAGTATGAATCATATCCTTTAAACGTAAAAGAAAAGCCAAAGTAAGATAAAAGCCAAAACCTAAACCAATTGTTATAAACGAAATGTAAATAAAGAACAAACGTACATTTGTTGCTCTAATTCCTAACCTTTCAGCTAATCGTTGTGCAACAAAAAAACCATGTTTTTCAAAAAAATGTAAAAGATTTGTAACCATTTATTTTTTTTCAAATGTATTAAATTTTACCCAAAACATCTAATCCAATTGAACATTTCAAACAATCATTTTTATTACAATAATTTTGTTTTAAATGCAACAAAGCTTGGGAATCGAAAGCATTTTCATTTGAAATCCCAATCTCTTCAAATCGTGAAGTAATTGAATTTCTTTCCTTTTTCATTTCTTTTATTAAAGCTAAAGAATCTTCATCAAAATCTAAACCAAGCTGTTTGACATAAACATATTTTAAAGGTAAGATTGTATTAATGATTAGCAGTTGAATAAATTCTCTAGATAGTTTTCGTTTATTTGAGTTTTTAGTAGATTTATCAAAATTAAAATGGTTTAGCCAATATTTCGAAACTACAACATCAAAGATTTTATAATATATTTCTAAATCATTGGCTTCAATAATTCTAATAAAAATATCGGGAAATTTTGCTATCAATGCACTAAGCTGAGCTATTCTTATTGTAGGAAAATTATCTGGTCTTAACTTGTAAAATTGAAAAGATACAGTATTATCTTCTAAAAGTTTATATTTAGCTTTTTGATAATTCCAAATTTCCTTGAGTTCTTTGGCATAATTATCTTCAAAATTATTATTCAGAAAATTTCCGCTTCCAAAAAACAAAGCTTCTAAATTAAGACAGGAACCCGACTCTTTTCTAATAACTGAAAAAGGTATTTTAGAAAACAATTCCAAAAAAGAATTTCCATTAATATTTAATCCAAAATTCTTTGCTAAAACTATAAAACAAGTAGCTTCCCAATCTCTATTTTGATTTTCAAAGATCTCTAAAATAAATTTTGATTTTTCTTCTAAACGTTCAAAAAACAATCTTTCTTTCCAAATTCCCAATTTCAAATTGGAAACCATATTTATTTGTTTTTCACAATTAATCCAAGATTTACTTGCAAACAAAGTATCTATTTTAGTAAGTAAATTTACATCAATACTTTTTTTTAATTCTAAAACGGGAATTTCAACATCGTTAGAATAAAAAACTTCTTGGTCGTGCTCCCAAACTACATGAAGAATAACATTATTATAAGCATTATCTTTTTCATGATGATGCAAATACCAATCTGAAGACTTAACATGCATTTCTACATTTCCCGCCCATTTTTGATTTCCAATAACAATTTGGGCATTAAAAAAATCAGGACCTGCAGTTTCTAAATATTGACCGAAATTTAAAATTTGGAGACTTTCTCCTTTTGTAGTTACTAATTGACGAGCATCAATTTTCTTATGCAACCACAAATAATGTAGTACATTTTCTTTCATAAATTAATTTGTATGGCGTATATAATTGAAAAACAAATATAAAAAAATATATCTCTATATAAACTTGTTATTTATGAAAAAATCAAAATCCTTAAAATCATATTTTATTTTCAAATGAATTAAATAATAAAAAATTAAAAAAGGAATAAATGATAAATAAAAAAAGACGTTCAAATGAACGTCCTTTTTTAGAAACTAAAATTACTTCAGTTTGACAAAAGTATTATTTTATCGAATTGATAATATCGTGTTTTGTAATAATATGATGTTTACCATTTCCTAAATCAATTAAAACTGCTTGATTTTCTTTAGTGATTAATTTAGAAACTTCTTCTACTGGTGTTCCTAATTTTACAATTGGAAATGGTTTTCCCATTACTTCGCGAATTGGTCTTTCCGCTGTGTTTTTATCGGTGATATAACTTTGGAATAAATCCGATTCATCCACAGAACCTACAAATCCATTTACATCAACTACTGGAATTTGAGAAATTTTATATTTTCTCATTCTTTCGATAGCGTGCGATACTAATTCTTCTGTACGAACAATTACTAATGGTTTTTCGATATGTTCTTTAATCAAATCTTCTGCTTTTGTGATTTCTTCTTCAAGGAAACCTCTTTCGCGCATCCAATCATCGTTAAACATCTTTCCAACATAACGGCTCCCAGAATCGTGAAATAAGACCACAACTACATCATCTGGACCAAAATGTTCTTTTAACTGCAGTAAACCCTTTACAGCGGCTCCAGCAGAGTTTCCTACAAAAATTCCTTCTTCTAAAGCAATTTTTCGTGTATAAACGGCCGCATCTTTATCGGTAACCTTAGTAAATCCATCGATTAATGAAAAGTCAACATTCTTAGGCAAAATGTCTTCTCCAATTCCTTCTGTGATGTAGGAATAGATTTCATTTTCATCAAAAATTCCAGTTTCGTGGTATTTTTTAAAAACCGAACCATAGGTATCAATTCCCCAAATTTTGATGTTTGGATTTTTCTCTTTTAAATATTTTGCAGTTCCAGAAATTGTTCCACCTGTTCCAACGCCTACAACAAAATGAGTAATTTTTCCTTCAGTTTGTTCCCAAATTTCCGGACCAGTTTGTTCATAATGTGCTATTGCATTACTTGGGTTATCGTATTGATTAACATACCAAGCATTTGGAGTTTCTTCTGCTAAACGCTTTGAAACTGAATAATACGAACGAGGATCTGTTGGCTCAACATCTGTAGGACATACAATTACTTTTGCACCTACAGCACGAAGAATATCAGATTTTTCTTTAGATTGTTTATCTGAAATTACAAAAATACATTTGTAACCTTTAACGATAGCCGCTAAAGCTAATCCCATTCCAGTATTTCCTGAAGTTCCTTCAATAATAGTTCCTCCAGGTTTCAATCTACCATCGGCTTCTGCATCTTCAATCATTTTAACAGCCATCCTGTCTTTTACAGAATTTCCAGGATTGAAAGTTTCAACTTTAGCCAACACTAAAGCATCAATTTCAGCAGTTACTTTATTTAATTTTACTAATGGTGTATTGCCAATAGTTTCTAGTATATTTTTTGCGTATTTCATTAAATTCTAGTTTGAAAATCGGTTTAATACCGAATAATACCTAATTATCGACAAAGGTATTTATATTTTTTGGAATTTTTATCCAAAAGAAAATTATCTGAAGAAATTCCAAACTAATCCGAAACGCACTATAAAATCGCGATAAGGGTAATTTGGTGCAGAATAAAAATTATATCCTGTCCATGCAGAATTAAAATGTTCTGCCTTTAAAAATATTCTTGCTTGACGAACTTTAGCATTTACAAAGAAATCAAACATTGGAAATCCACCAATTTTTGTTTGTTCTTGAACGTAAAACTCTCCCAACAAAGGATTATAATCATTAGCATAATATTCAGTAAAATAATTAAAAATTATACCGGTTTGTAAAAACATCGCTTTTTTAAATACATGATCACTAAAGTATAATGTATTTCTAGTAACAATTTGAGGTACATTTAAAATGTTATCGCTTTGTTCTACGTTTTGATAAAGAAGAGTATTATCTAAGGCGAATTTCCAAACTTTAAATTCTTTATTAGCTTTTACTGATAGATAGTTAATTGTATTTGAATATTGAGCAGGAGCAACTAATAAATTTTCTATATCATTTGTTGTATTATAAAAATACAGATGATCATTTAATACTTTATAATTAGCTTCAATATTTAGCCATTTAGTATTTGCCTTAAAAAAGAAAGCATTTAACTTTTCATTTTTAAAGTCATTTTTCCAATTATAAAAAACATAATCACTTTGATATAAATTATAATTTAAATTAGGTATGGAATTTAATTTTTGGTATTTAAACTCGAAATCAAAATCCTTGTTAATAGCATACTTAGCAATAGCTTCAATATTTGAAACTGATTGATCTGTTATAGAATTTGATACATTTAGAAACATTCTAATTCCATTCAAATTATAATTGTAATTAGCGCCAAAAGATGTTATTTGATCGTTTAGAGCATTGGGAACTAAAACACTTGACGAATTATAAAGTACATTTTTATAAAAATAATTATAATTATTATTCTCTATATAAGCAATTATGTCTCCATATTTCTTAGTAGTAAAACCAACACCCACTTTATTATATAAATGGTTGTATCTTGTTTTATTATTAATCCTACTTCGAAAAGCATCACCTAGTCTTTCGCTAACAGTAGGCTGATTAAAATCAAAAAATTTATATTCATGATTAAACTGATGGTAAATCATTAAACTATTTGGATTTGATTTACTTAATTTGTAATTATGGTCTAGAAAAAAACGGTTTCCCTTTAATAAAGAAGAAGCATCTTTAAAATAAACCTGTAATCTATTTCGCTCGTTATAAGGATCCTCACTAGACTCGAACAAATTTACATCAACAATACCTCCATTTTCTTGATTCGAAATATCTTGACCTGTAAAATGTGCATTTATATGATAACGTTTATCTTTTGTAAAATAACTCGTTGTAAATCTGAAATTTCCTGAACTCGTTATATTATTTATATATTTTCCATTTGAACGCAATCCTTTATATGCAATAGAAAAATTTAAATTAGGCTTTGTATTTACAGTAAGAAAAGCATCTAAAGACTGACCTTGTTCCATAACTGTTTTAAAATATAAATCGGTTAATGGTGTTGGGACATTATAATAATTTATATCATTAAATTCTAAATAATTAAAATGTTTTGCGGTAAAACCCATTTTTGGAAAAGTACTGCTCTTTACCCAATTATAATCTAAAGTATTATAAGTATGTCCTTCATTTGCAAAAGCAATCAATCCAAAAATATCTTTTCTAAGTAAATTGTATTTATATTCTTTTTGTATAGATAAAGTGGTGTCTAAAAAAGTAGTATCTCTTTCTAAAGTATATATCTTGTATAAATCAATAGGAGCTTTATTGTCATTTAAAGCCTTTCCTTTGAAAACTTCAGTCGTATCACTATTATTAAAACTAGTATTATTAATAGTAGATTGACTATTGTCTAATTCTAATGCTCTTCTTTGAGCAAAAACATTAGAAAAAACAAACAACAAAATGAAGCAAGTAAATAATCTCATTATAAAAAAATATTGACAAATGTAATGAGAAAATATAGATAAAAAAAACCCTCTCAAATGAGAGGGTTTTCAAAATACATGCTTTAAAATATTAATTAAAGTAAGGATTTGAAGTCATTAAAGGAGTTTGTTTAACAACTTTAGTCTTTACTGTTGTATGACCAGAATTATTGCTCATTCTACCAGTACCTAAAACAGAACCATTTTTAGAAATTGTAAATAATCCGTTTTCTACAGTTAATGTTGCAACATAAATAGGCGTTGTCCATCCTGGATCAGAACCAAAATCAGAGTTTATTTGATCTGCAGTATCTTGTACAAAAGAACCACCAAAAGTAGAATTATCACGACTGTAATTTACAGTAACAGGTATGTTGAAAGTTGGTAATCCAATTGTAGATAAAGTAGCATCATCATAAATATACTCAATAATTGTATATTCACCATCTGCTAAGTCAGCTAAAGATAAAACCATACTCTCTGGAGCTGCACCTGTAGCTGCTTGAAAGCCAGACACATCATCTCCATTTGCATCTACCACTATGAAGTCTGCATCATATCCTATATCACATATCGTCACAGGATAACCAGGAATTGTAGTACAAAAATCAAACTCTAAATTTAAATCACCGTAATCAGTTATAACGAAAGAAAGTGTTTTGTAAGCTAAATCAATATTTGCATCATTTTGAACACCAACAGATAATTCGAAAGTTTCTACACCTTCAACATCACCATCTCCATAAATAATCACTGTACCTTCTGCACTAGAAGACCATTTAGGAATTAATATTTCATGATCATAATCATAATCAACTCCTTCTTCTGCTGTACCACCAGCTACTGCAGAAACAGTAACGTAGATATCAACAGGTTGTGGTTCTGACAAAACAACAGAAAATTTAACTTCTCTGTCTACACCTCCTTCATTGAAGGTACTAACACCATCAACATTTAAATAGGGATCAACGGCTTCTACATGAGCACCTCTATTAGTTACCACAACTGAATCACCTGTTACATCCTCATGATAGCAAGAAGTAATCGCTGAAGCTAATAAAGAAACTAATAGAAATTTACTAACGATATTTTTTTTCATAATTTATCTTATTTATTAAAATTATTTATGGTGCTGGTGTATATACAGCTCTATAAGATCTAGTACCTGAACTGAACCAAATGTTATAATCAACTGTTATAACACCAGTTAATGCATCAACTGAACTACTAGTAACCTGTGAAGGATCCTGATAAACAGCATTATAATACGGCCCTAAAAACTGAGCTGTATAATCAGGCACACCTGTTTGGGCTGAATAATTCCATGAAGGATCTTGCCATAAAACAATTTGACCACAAATATCATCAAAAACTAAACCTACACCAGCAATTTGTGCTCCTGCAGAAATTAAACCTCTTTCGTTATATGGTCCAATAGAAGTACCTTTATAACGAGTTCCTCCTAACTTAGTTAATTCTTCACCAGGTAAATTATAAACTGTTCCAGCTCCACTTCCAGCTGTAATAGTAACTTCTAAATTATACATACCTTCTAAATATGAACCACAAGCCATAGTAACTGTAGTAGTAGGTTTAACATTAGCATGTACATCACCATTTGTCAAATGAGAAACAAAAGTTAAAACCCAGTAATCACCGATATTTAAATCTAAATCAGAACTAGATAATGGCGCACCATTAAATGTTAAACCAGAAATTAAATCATTATAACTATACTCAATTGTTGCAGTCTCATATTGACTTTCTAAAGGCATCATAACTGTTGTTAATAAAGCTTTATTAGAAGACATAATTGTTTCATTAGGAGTACCTACATCAACTTTACCAAAAAATTGCTTATAAACCTCTACCATTTCAACTTTTTCATTTCCTTGAAAAATTGAAAATGTAGAAGAAAGTAATTCTGTAGGAGCTTGTCCTTGAGGATAAGTAACGGCTGCAGTAGCCTTATCTACTAAACCTCCTTCTGTTCCATTTCCTGTTAAAGTATCGTTATCTTCAGAACAAGCAAACGATAAAAATAACAGCGAAAACAAAGATATTTTTAATAAGTTTTTCATATTCATTTTTTTTTATTAGTTCATCCACCAAACTTTTGATAACATAGTATCTCCCTGATCTAAAGTTGCAACAGCAGCAGCATAACTAGCTTGGTTGAAGTTTTGCTCATCAGTAGAGTAATAAAATCTTCTAGGTATAGCAGAGATAGCAGCATTTTGAACAGGCGATAAAGCTGGGTAACCAGTTCTTCTCCACTCCGTCCATGCCTCAATCCCTTGACCATATAATGCTAACCACATTTGAGTTGCAATTTTTTCTCTTGCTTCAGCTTGTGTTGAAAAGTCTACTGAAGCACTTCCCGTATATGCAGGCGAAGCAGATAATTCATTAAATTCAAAATTAGCATTGATACCATTAACATAATGTGCTCTTGCATCTGCTAAAGTACCAGTAATTATACCTTCATTAATTGCTTCAGCTAAATATAATTCAACCTGAGCATATGAAAGCATTACACCTGGTAATTCAGGGTTTAAATAAAAAGTACCCGGAGATGAATAAGCGTTGTAGTTAGAAGAATCTTCAATACCCGGAGTATTTCCAACATAAACACCACTATTATTTACTTGAGCAAATACTGGTAATCTAGGATCATTTAATGAATTTAACATACCAATTAAAACAGAACTCATTTTATACTCTTTTCTCGTAGAATATACGATAGTTTCATAAATTGGGTTTGCATCAGGCTGAGAAGCAGTATAAGCTAATTGAGCACTGTCATCATTAGAAGACATTAACATTCCACTATCAACCAAAGCTTGTACATCAGCAGAAACATTTCTAACTTTAGAGATACGCATTAAAGCTTTTAATTTCAAAGACGCTGCTAATTTTCTCCATTTAGTAACATCACCACCATACAGTAAATCAGAACTTACTGTTAAATCACCTTCACCAGAAGCAAATAACATTTCCGCTTCATCTAATAAAGCGATAATTCCATCATAAACATCTTCTTGTGAATCATAAGCAGGTTTAAAATTACCTGGCACACCAGCTTCAACAAAAGGGACTGGACCAAAAACATCTGTTAGAATTTGGAATGCATTAGCTTGCATTACTAAAGCAGCAGCTTGTAAATTAGTATTTCCCTTATCTCCTGCTAAAACGTAAGCGGCTTTTGCTTCACCAATAACACTAGCGTACATAGACGTCCATACAGAATTCATTAAAGCTCTACGAGGAATATATTTTTCTTCGTCGTTATATTGAACTTTTGACCAATGTTGTGCCCAACATAAGCCCATATCTCCACCTACCTGGGCATTATACATAACATTCTGTGTAGAAATGATTGTAGAAGCCAAAAGCAAGTTAGGATCTGTAACTTGAGAATCATTCGGTGATTGATTGATTGACTCAAAGTCTTTGTCACAACTAACAGTTAATACTGCTAAAGCTGTAACAAAAAATAAACTTATTTTCTTCATAGTAATTTAATTAAAATTTAACATTAATATTAAATCCATAAGTTCTAGCAGATGGTAACTGACCAAACTCTTGACCTTGCTCACCATTTGAACTACTAAAACCAGTTTCTGGATCAATATGAGGCACTTTTTTGTATAATAAAGCAAGGTTTCTACCCACAACAGATACTTTGAAATCTTGAATGAATGTACCTCTTAACCAGTTTTTAGGTAATGAATAACCTAAAGATACTTGTCTTAACTTCACATATGATGCATCAAAAATACCAGATTCAGTGAAATTTGAATAGTTATATGCAAATTGGTTGAATGATTTAGCGTCAACAACAACATTGTTAGGAATCCATCCACCTGCACCATCAGACATAACACCATCACCAACTACACCAGTTTCACGACCTATAACAGTTTCTTGTAAAGTACCAGCATATCTACCCCACATATAAGTCATTGAAAATAAGTCACCACCCATTTTAGCATCGATCAAAGTACTTAAGTCAAAGTTTTTATATTTGAATGTAAAATTCGCACCACCTGTCCAATCAGGAGTAATGTTACCTAAAACTGCTAATTCAGAATTATTTGTTACAGGTAAACCATTTTGGTAAACAATTTGACCATCATCGTTACGTAAGTAAGGGAAACCAACAATAGCTCCATAAGCCTGACCAGGAATTGCTTGTAATTCCATACCCCATTGACCACCTAAAACATATGAATCTTGTCCACCTAAATCAACAACCTCATTTTTATTTTTAGCAAAGTTTAAATCAACATCAAAGCTGAAATTATCATTTTTAACAATTGTAGCTCCTAACTGTAATTCAATACCTTTGTTAGTCATTGTTGCTGCATTCAACCAAGCATTTGTAAAAGTTGAAGCTGAAGACACCTGAGTAGGTAAAATTAAGTCTTCTCCTTTTTGGCTATAATATGTTGCAGCAAATCTAACTCTATTTTTGAATGCATTAACATCTAAACCAACCTCAATACCTGTTGTTGATTCAGGTTTAATATCTGGATTCCATTGTGTATTTGGCACACTTGAAATAGTACCAAAGTTGTTGTTAGACAATCCATAAGTTGTATTTAACGAATACTCAGCTAAAGGACCAACACCACCTACTTTAGACCATCCTCCTCTAACTTTTACATAATTCACTTTTGAGTTTTGGAATCCTAACATATCAGATAATATTAATGATGCCGTAACTGAGGGATAGAAGAATGAATTATTCTCAGGAGAAAACAAAGACGACCAGTCATTTCTAGCTGTAAAATCTAAGAAAGCATAGTTTTTGAAAGCTAATTGACCGAAACCAAATACACTGTTAATTCTTTGTTCATAATAATTACTATCAATACTTGGAGTAGTACCTGACTTCACATTAGATAATGTAAATAAACCTGGTAACTCCAAACCACCTGTCAACTCTCCTATCACATTTGATCGAACTCTTTTTAAACTATTTAAACCTCCGTTTAATGTTAATTTAAAGTTTTCTGACAAATCTTTATTCCAAGTTAAAATAGTTTCCGCATTGATTTCTGAATATCTTCTATTAATTTCAGCATAGTAACCATCTTGATACTCATTAGTACCAATCTCTTTTCTTAAAGTCTCTCTTTGAGAATATTGATCAAGCGAAATTTTCCCATTAATTGACCAGTTGTCATTAAATTTAAAATTCAAACCTGTACTACCAACAATTCTATCTTGGTCTAATGTATTTCTGTTTGTTTCTAACACCCAATATGGATTGTTTTGAAATACAGTATTCCAGTTCAATGGAGTACCTTCAGCAGCAGTTCCTACAGGAGCTAATGGTAAATTTCTCCAATCTCTTAATGCTGGGAAATTCACGTTTCTTGCAGACCAAATAAATTGTTGTACCACATTCTCAGAAGTATAACCAACATTTGGCAAGTTATTACTTTTGTTATTGAAATAGTTAACATTAACATTAGCAGTCAACTTATTACCTAATTTCATACTTCCATTTAAACCAACATTGAATTTTTTGAAATCAGTAAAAGGAATCATACCTTTTTCACTAGTATTACCTACTGACAATCTGAAGTTAGAAAATTCATCACCTCTAGACAATGTTAAAGTATTACTTTGAGACAAACCTGTATCATAGAAATTTTTAACGTTATCTTTATAAGATCTCCAAGGAAGTGGCGCTCCACCTACTTTATAAGAATCCCATTGAACAAACTCTAAACCTTTATCTAAAGGAGCACCCCAACTCTCATCAACACCATCATTATAACCTCCACCTGCACCATCTACGAATTGGAAAAAATCATTAGTAGCACCTTGTCCATAAGAGTTTTGATAGTTAGGCAAAAGTAAAGGATTTGAAAATGTCGTATTATTATTGAAAGCAACTTCAATTTTACCATTTTTGTTTTTACCAGACTTAGTAGTAATCAAAATAACTCCTTTACTAGCACGAATACCATATAAAGCAGCAGCAGTTGGACCTTTTAAAACAGTTACTGATTCAACATCATCAGGATTAACCGATGCAGCACCATTAGGTAAATCACGTCCTCCACTTGAACCCGCATTACCATAACTAGTATTATCATAAGGAATACCATCGATGACAAATAAAGCTTGGTTATTACCTGTAATTGTTGAAGCACCTCTCAATACAATTCTTGAAGAAGCCCCTACAGCACCTGAAGAATTAGTAACTTGAACACCAGCAATTTTACCAGATAAAGAGTTAACAATATTAGACTCTCTAGCCTCTGTTAAATCTTCACCTTTAACTGATTGTGCAGCATAAGTTACCGCTTTCTCAGATTTCTTAACACCTAATGCAGCAGTTACTACAACCTCTTCTAACTGAGCAGGCTTAATAGTAACATTGTAAGAGCTAGCAGCTCCAACAGCAACTTCTTGTGTTACGTACCCAACATAAGAAATTACTAAAACTTCTCCTCGTTTAGCACTGATGGCATAATTACCATCAAAATCTGTAGTAGTACCACGTGTTGTACCTTTTACAACAACATTAGCACCTGTAATTGGGCCTAGTTCATCAGACACAACCCCCGTAACAGTTTTCTCTTGAGCAAAAGAAAACTGCATTGTTAACGCTACTAAAAGCGTAAAAATCCATTTAAACTTCGATCTCATATTAAATTTATTTGAGTTAGTTATTCCGCAAACTTCTTAATTATTTCTTAAATAAACAAATAATACTTCGGAATATTACTAATTTATTTATGTTAAATTTTTTACTTAATAAATTGAATTTTGCAGATAGTTCTCTTACAAGAGATGCATTTTTATCAAAAAGGTTGCGTAAAAAATTATATTTTTGATAAAAAATTCAATGTTAAGTAAAAGTTATAGCAATTTAAAATTAGAGTGCGGAACCGATGAGGCAGGTCGAGGATGTTTAGCTGGTCCAGTAACCGCAGCAGCTATTATTTTAGAGACAAATTTCGAGAATCAAACTTTAAATGATTCTAAACAATTATCAGAAAAAAAACGTTTTCAGCTTCGTCCCGAAATAGAATCGCAAGCCATAACTTTTGCCGTTACTCATATATATAATGAAGAAATAGACGAAATCAACATTCTCAATGCTTCTATGAAAGCCATGCAAGAATGCATTTTAAAACTAACTCAAAAACCCGAACATATTATTGTGGATGGCAACAGAGGTATTTTTAGAAAACTTGGCATTCAAAATACAATAGGCAAAATTTTTACCCAAGAAGAAATTGAATATTTAAAAAATATTCCCAACCAAAGTATTATAAAAGGAGATGCAAAATTTCTAAGTATTGCAGCCGCATCGGTTTTAGCCAAAACGTATCGCGACGAATTTATGGACAAAATCCATGAAGAATATCCCATGTACAACTGGAAAAAAAACAAAGGCTACCCCACTAAAGAACACCGCGAGGCAATTGCCAAGTATGGCCCCAGTCCGTATCAC
>JACXVH010000227.1 GCA_014763515.1 Flavobacteriaceae bacterium | reverse complement strand
TGTACAATTTCCATTGGTTCTAATTTTTCCAATTTTGATTGTTTTACAAAACGATCGTTTTCAACATTTCCATCATCGGTTAAATGTCCAGCATCAGTAATATTTCTTACATAACGAACATTGTATCCTAAATGAGATAAGTAACGGTAAATAACATCAAAACTCATAAAAGTTCTAACATTTCCTAGATGAACATTACTGTAAACTGTAGGTCCACAAACATACATCCCAATTCTTCCTTCATGAAGTGATTTAAAATCTTGTTTGTCGCTCGTTAATGTATTGTAAATTCTAAGTTGTTGGTTTTGATATAATGCCATTTTTTTAGTTAATGTTGTTAAGTTGTTTTTTGTTTAGATGTTAAGCTGATTGAAAATGTTTTCGCAATGCATTTAATTTGTTACTAGTTGCTTCAATCATTAATCTAATATTTTCATAGTTCTCGTTTGAAATATAATTCAATTTTTCCGAAATAATGGACTGATTTAATAATTCCATTGTTGAACTATATGCTAAATTTATAAAATGAGCTTTATCTTTATTAGTTGAACGGGAAATCCCTTCAGCTATAATTAGAAGAAATTGAAACTGAACTTCTTCTCATTTGTGATGTTAATCCAAATTTCTCTTCGTCAGGAAATGCTTTTGTAAAATTGTAAATTAAAACTGTAAGATTTATTGAATCTTTCCAAACCTCTAATTTTTCAAAAGAATACAAATGCATAATTTATAAAGATAGCTTTTTTGAAATTAACGTAAAACGAATCAACGACTAAACGAATTAGCAAACGATTAAAATTGTGTTTCCAATTTTATGTAATCTAAAAATTCTCTACGTACTTTTTCTTCTTTAAATTTTCCGCCAAATTCAGCAGTAACAGTACTACTTTCAATGTCTTTAATTCCTCTAGAGTTAACACATAAATGTTTTGCATCCATTACGCAAGCAACATCTTCTGTTCCTAAAACCTTTTGTAATTCTTGAACAATTTGAATCGTCAATCGTTCTTGAACTTGTGGTCTTTTTGCATAATAATCGACAATTCTATTCATTTTAGATAAACCAACTACGGTACCATTTGAAATGTAGGCTACATGTGCACGACCTACAATGGGTAGTAAGTGATGCTCACATGTTGAATAAACCACAATGTTTTTTTCAACAAGCATCTCACCATACTTGTATTTGTTTTCAAATGTAGAAGAACTTGGTTTTTTATTAGGATGTAATCCTCCAAAAATATCTTTAACAAACATTTTTGCTACCCTATTTGGTGTTCCCTTTAAGCTGTCGTCAGTTAAATCTAATCCTAAAGTAATTAAGATATTTTCAATATCTTTTTTTATGGACTCAATTTTTTGCTCATCTGAAAGATCAAAAGCATCTTTTCTTAATGGAGTATTAGCACTAGTTGCAATATGGTTATTGCCTAATTCTTCATGTAAATCCTCGTTGTGACTCATTGTTGTTAACTTGCAATTTTTGAAGTTGCAAAGATAATTAATAAACTTTAAAAATCATTTATATATTTTCAATTTAAAAAGTGTAATTATAACATCATACTTTTTTTTGTTAATTGTTAAGAAAGGATGTGTGTAGTTTTATTTTTTTGTTAAATTTGTTAATATTAATTAAAACTTTAAATTTAAAATAAAAACCAATTCAATGAAAAAGAATCTTCTACTCCTTTTACTACTTTTTAGTTCTTTAAGTTTCAGTCAAGCAAAAAGTTCAAATTGTAATTTTAATTTTGATTTAACGGCAAAAGTAAGCAAGGATAATTTATCGAATCCTAAACAAGCTTTTGTTGAACTTACTTGGGATTTTTCAAAAATTGACTTGTCTAAACATGAAATTAAAATTGAAATTGTACCTATTTTGGATTGTTTCAATTCTCTTGATGCTTCTAAACTTAAAGATGTTATAATTATTGATATCAATTCAATAGAATATAAAGTTCATGATTCTAAGAAGTTCATGCATTTAGATTTAATGGCTAAATGTTTTAAATATAGAATAGTTATTACATCTAAAAGTTGTAATGAGATTACTCCTTGGGAATTTTGCTCATTTTTTTAAAAAATACTTTCAATGAAAAAGATTTTACTTTACTTTTATTTAGTTTTAAGTTATTATAGTTTCTCGCAATCTCCAACATGTGTAGGAGCTTCTCCAATTTGTTCTGGAAGTATTGCTCCTTTTCCAAACACAACAGGTGTTGCCTCAATCGGAAACCCAGGGTGTCTAGGTTCAGCACCTAATCCTGCATGGTTTTATTTTCAAGTTGGAATATCTGGAGACTTGGAATTTTCAATTAATCAGGGAAGTAATGCACCTAATTACAATAACCAAGATGTTGATTTTATTGTTTGGGGTCCCTTTAATGCTCCTAATTGTACAGATTTATTTGATTTTAATGCTGGAGCTACTGTAAATAATATTGTTGATTGTAGTTACTCAATTGCAGCAGTTGAAAATGTCTCTATTCCTGGAGCAATTGCTGGACAATATTATATGTTATTAGTAACTAATTATTCAGACGACCCTGGCTTTATTGAATTAAACCAAACAAATTTGGGAGCAACAGGAGCTGGTTCAACCAATTGTGATATTGTTTGTGGTGTTAGTTTAGGTCCCGATTTTCAGGTTTGTAATTCGGCTGTTACCAGTTATACTATGACAGCTACATTTAATCAAGCACCTACTCAACCAGGAACTCCTTCTTACTCTTGGTTTTTAAATGGA
>JACXVH010000226.1 GCA_014763515.1 Flavobacteriaceae bacterium | reverse complement strand
GTTAACACCCACAGCTAATCCGCCTTCAGAAGTTTCTTTATATTTTGAATTCATATCTTTTGCTGTTTCCCACATAGTGTTGACTACTTTATCTAAAGGAACTTTAGCATTTTTAGCATCCGTTTCTAAGGCTAATTCAGCAGCGTTAATAGCTTTAATTGCACCCATAGTATTTCTTTCAATACAAGGAATTTGAACTAATCCACCGATAGGATCACAAGTTAAACCTAAATGATGTTCCATTGCAATTTCCGCAGCCATTAAAACTTGTTCTGGAGTTCCACCCATTACTTCGCATAAAGCGGCGGCGGCCATGGCGCTAGAAACACCAATTTCTGCTTGACATCCACCCATAGCAGCAGAAATAGTTGCTCCTTTTTTGAAAATTGAGCCAATTTCACCTGCAACCATTAAGAATTGCTTTATTTGATTTTCATTTGCTTCGTGGTTTTCAATAACCATATAATACATTAGAACTGCAGGAATTACTCCAGCACTTCCGTTTGTTGGAGCAGTTACAACTCTCCCTAAAGATGCATTAACCTCGTTAACAGATAAAGCAAAGCAAGAAACCCATTTTAATATTTGACGGAATTTAACTTCAGTTTGACGGATAATTTGCAACCAAGAATAAGGATCGTCATAGGGTAAAACTCCTATGAGATTTTTATGCATATCGTAGGCTCTTCGTCTAACATTCAGTCCACCAGGAAGAATACCTTCTGTATGACAACCAATATACATACATTCAAGCATAGTGTCCCAAATACGTAGAAGTTCGTTGTGAATTTCTTCTTCGGAGCGCATTGATTTTTCGTTTTCAAAAACAATTTGAGAAATCGATTTATTTTCTTTGTGACAAAAATCCAGTAGCTCACTTGCTTTATCAACAGGATAAGGAAAGGCACACTTTATTTCCTCTAAATGATTATCTTCTTTTTCTTTAACGACAAATCCACCACCAATAGAATAGAAAGTTGAGCTAAACTCTTTATTTTCAGTATAAACAGTAAAGGTTAATCCATTAGCATGAAAAGGAAGGAAATTTCTATTGAAAACAATATCAGTTTCAGGATGGAAAGGAATAATAATCTCATTACCTAAAAAGATTTCGTTTTTATTTTTAATTGCAGAAATGATGACATCAATACTTTCGACTGGAATATATTCAGGATCAGCTCCACTTAAACCAAGCATTACAGCTAAATCAGTAGCATGACCTTTACCTGTTAAAGATAGTGAACCATATAAATCTACTTTTACTCTAATTATATTATCAATAAGTTTTTGCTCTCTAACTTCATTTAAAAATCGCTCTGCAGCACGCCAAGGACCAAGTGTGTGGGAACTAGAAGGACCAACACCAATTTTTAACATATTCAAAAGCGATTCACATTTTTACATTGTGTTGTTATTCCAAAATGGAATTAATACCAACGCTTTTTATTTTTCTTAGAATTATCAGATTTTCTTGAATTCGAGTTTTTCGAATTAGATTTGTTAGATTGCGATTTACTTTTATTTCTAAAGTCTTTTTTTGGAGAATTATCGTTTAAATTTGTTTCTTTAAAGGAGTTTTCTTTCCATGGATATGGATGATTCGTAATTTCTTTGGCACTTACTTTTGTTAACTTAATTATATCTTGCCAATACGTTTTTTCATCTTTCCCACAAAATGAAATAGAAACGCCCTCATTTCCAGCACGTCCTGTTCTTCCAATTCTATGAACATAAGTTTCTGGAATGTTTGGTAAATCAAAATTAATAACAAATGGTAATTGATCAATATCTATGCCTCTTGCAGCAATATCAGTAGCAATTAAAAATTTTACTTTTTTAGATTTGAATTCATCTAAAGCTCTTATTCTTGCTGATTGTGATTTATCGCCATGAATTGCAATCGCAGAAATATTCTTTTTAGATAAAGCTTTTACTAAGTTATCAGCGCCATGTTTTGTTCTAACGAAAATTATAGCATTTTCTAATTTTTCTTCTTCTACTAAATGGACTAATAAATTTCTCTTGTTTTCTTTTTCAACAAAATATATTTTTTGTTTTACATTTTGAGCCGTACTCGAAACAGGAGTAACCGAAATGTATTTTGGATTTTTTAAAAATTCATCTGCTAATACTCTAATTTCAAAAGGCATTGTTGCCGAAAATAAAAGTGTTTGTCTATTTTGAGGCGAGAGTTTAATTATTTTTTTAACATCATTTATAAATCCCATATCAAACATTAAATCGGCTTCATCAATTACTAAATGATGCATTTGATCTAAACTGATAAATCCTTGTTTGTAAAGGTCTAAAAAACGCCCTGGAGTAGCAATTATAATATCAACGCCTTGTTTTAATGCTTCTACTTGCGGATTTTGATTAACACCGCCATATAAAACAAGCGAACGTATATTTGTATATTTCCCATACAAATCGAAGTTTTCTTGAATTTGAATTGCCAATTCTCGAGTGGGTGTAACCACTACTGTTCGAATAAATTTTCTTTTCTTTATTGAACCCACAATAGGATGTAATACATCTAAAATTGGTATGGCAAATGCAGCTGTTTTTCCAGTTCCAGTTTGTGCACATCCTACAAGATCATTTCCTTCTAATATTTCAGGAATTGCTTGTTCTTGAATTGGAGTAGGAGTTGTATAATTTAACTCCTTAATGGCTTCAAGTATGGTTCTATGTATAGAAAAATCTGAGAATTGCATGTTTTTATTTTTTGACAAAGATAGCTTTATTTCTTATATTATTTGGTAATTCGTCAGTTATTGAATGTCATGTTGTCAGTTGTTTTTCTGTTTTTATGACAAATCGTTGCAATTTTTCTGTTGGCACAATACTTGTCTAGTTGATAGCGTGCCAATGCACTGTTCACTCCTAGAGGAACAATCTTAAATGAATAAAAAGGAGAAAAATATTATGAGTAAAATTATTGGAATTGATTTAGGAACAACGAACTCTTGTGTGGCTGTTATGGAAGGTGGAGAACCTGTAGTAATTGCAAACGCAGAGGGAAGAAGAACTACACCTTCAGTAATTGCATTTGTTGAAGGAGGAGAAATTAAAGTAGGTGATGCTGCTAAAAGACAAGCAGTAACCAATCCTACAAAAACAATTGCTTCGATTAAGCGTTTTATGGGTAATAAATATTCAGAAAGTGAAAAAGAAGCATCAACTGTAGCGTACAAAGTTGTGAAAGGAGATAACGACACACCGCGTGTAGATATCGACGGACGTTTGTATACGCCACAAGAATTATCAGCAATGACACTTCAAAAAATGAAGAAAACTGCTGAAGATTATTTAGGAACAACAGTTTCAAAAGCTGTAATTACAGTTCCTGCATATTTTAACGACGCACAACGTCAAGCAACTAAAGAAGCTGGACAAATTGCTGGATTAGAAGTAATGCGTATTATCAATGAGCCTACAGCTGCAGCGTTGGCGTATGGTTTAGATAAAGCAGGACAAGACAAAAAAATTGCTGTATATGATTTAGGTGGAGGTACATTTGATATTTCTATATTAGAATTAGGAGACGGCGTTTTTGAAGTTTTATCTACAAATGGTGATACACATTTAGGAGGTGATGATTTTGACCAAGTAATTATTGATTGGTTAGCAAATGAGTTCAATGCTTCAGAAGGAGTAGATTTACGTAAAGACCCAATGGCTTTACAACGTTTAAAAGAAGCTGCTGAAAAAGCTAAAATTGAATTATCATCTTCATCTCAAACTGAGATTAACTTACCTTACGTTACAGCTACTGCTTCAGGTCCTAAGCACTTAGTACAAACATTAACAAGAGCTAAATTTGAGCAATTAGCACACGATTTAGTAAAACGTTCAATGGATCCAGTGGCAAAAGCATTAAAAGATGCTGGTTTATCAACATCAGACATCGATGAGGTAATTTTAGTTGGTGGTTCTACACGTATTCCTGTAATTCAAGAAGAAGTAGAAAAATTCTTCGGTAAAAAACCTTCAAAAGGAGTTAATCCAGATGAGGTTGTAGCAATTGGTGCTGCTATCCAAGGTGGTGTATTAACTGGAGATGTAAAAGACGTATTATTATTAGATGTTACACCGCTTTCATTAGGTATTGAAACTATGGGAGG
>JACXVH010000225.1 GCA_014763515.1 Flavobacteriaceae bacterium | reverse complement strand
ATGCCTCTTGTTTATTGACCATCAACAGCGGCATCAACTCCTCTAAATCTAACTCTAATTTTTTTCCTTTTAATTCCATCTTCTATGATCCTTTTTTTTCTTGTCATCATAGTTGATTTTTGAATTTACAGAAATTATTTTACACTACCTAAATTTTTAACTATATGTTGAGGGTCTTCTTTTTTGGCACCAAATGAATATAGTTCATTTTTGGTAATATGTTCATAGATTAAAGAAATATCAGTTGGTTTACCAAAATAATTTAAAGTATCAACTACAACATCATGAATTGTTTGCATTTCCTAAACCTTTGATATTTTCTAAATACTTTTTTGTCTCTTTAATATGTTCTTCTGTAGCCAAACCTAAATATATTAGTTTAATCAATTCTGGTTTCCTAGTCTCCCAGTTTGTAATAGTTTTTGGATCAACATTTATTCTTTCTGCTAGTTCTTTTTTACTTATTTTCATTTTTACTTCCATTTGTATTGACAAAGAAGGAATAATTTACTATAATTTTAAAAAAAGGTAAAATATTTCCAATATGATAAATATAAAATACATTGATATAATGCCATTTGATATTTATATCGAATATTTCGACGGCAATTTTGAATACATATCTTTTACAAAAGCTTTAATGATTATAAACCATTATAAGCCACTAAGTATAAAATTCACTGTTAGCGATTCAGAGAAAAGCTCAAATTTTCTCAATAAACTACTAACAAACTATCACATATCCGATGATATCTTATATTTAAAAAACAGATAATTTTATCTAAACAAAACTATAAACTTTCTTCTTTTTCTCCTTGTTTTATTTTAATGTATAATGGTTCTACACGATTTGGAAAAAATTCAAATAAGCTATTATCTAATAAATCTGCTAGAAGATAATGATTCCATTCAAATTGTATTTTAGGCAAGTTATCTGAAATCATAAACAATAAATCATCCATTTTTGTTTCTTCATCTAATATTTCTAATATTTGTAAGTTGATTTTTTCTAACTCTGTTGAAGAGATATTTAATGCACTTAGTCTAATAAATTCTTCAGCATTTTTTCTAACAATAGATTTATATGGAGAATATAAATAATATAACATCACATTATTTTTAGATAATCCTCTTTTAGTAAAGAAGTTAAATAAATGATTTTTACTTAATACAGATGAAATATCTTGCAACAATGATGATTCAATGACATAGTGAAAATTTAAACTTTGTCTTGTAATTGGATAGTCTTTATGTACAATTCTTGTATTGCTAACTTGAAACTCTTTTTGAAATGTATTTTTTTTCAATAAATCAAGCATTAAAGTTTCTCTATTATAAGCATTGATGCAATTGAGCTCTTCTCTAAATTGTTCTACAATCATATTAATATATATAAATTGCATATCTTTAATAATTTTGTTTATAAAATCTATGATATTTTTTAATAGTGCATCTGAAAAATTTATATCAGTTTTTTTCATATACATAAAGGTATCAACAATCAAAATATCATCGTTTTTGTCAACTATTTGCTGAACTCTTGTTTTTGTAGTTTGTAATTTTTGTGATAATTCATCAAGTGCATAAACTCTTTTTTCATCCATTAAATTTATTATTGCATTGCCAATAATTCGTCTTTCAGTGCCTTCTTGTGCAACCCAAGGTGAATCATGGTATGAAAATTCATCAGGATATTTAATTTTTAACAATGAATGAAGTGCATATTTGCTTATGATACCGTACTCCATCAATGTTTCTTTATTGTCTTCATAATAATATTGTAAATCTATTTGTTCCGTTGTTTCAAGTGCTTTATTTAGATAGTTTAGTAAATCTGTAAAATCAAATTCATCTAATATAAATTGAATGTGCTTTATATGTATATATCTTCTGCCCCAATCCCACAGTATAATATTTCCTGTAAACTGTCCAACATTTAAGATATTTCTTATATTTTCATTTAAAAAGTCTCCAGGAAAATATTTTTCAAGAAGTAAATAAAGCTTATCAAATGTATTCGTATCAAATCCATCTTTGGTTAACAAATACATAAGTTCTACTTTGTCTCTTTTTCGTTTGTATTCAGACTTAAAAAAATATTTTTCGTCTACTACTGCTAAATCTTCTTGAGTAATCATAACCTCTATGATACTGTTAAAATTTAATCGCGTTGACAAATTTTTTAGAGACTTCAGTAAAATCTCTTTTGAAAATACTTCGTCATTAATATTGAGTTTTAAATATCTTAATAGATTAATATACTTAAACTTATCTTCTAAAACAAATGCATTTAAAGTAATATCTAATGTAAAATTCAATTTTGTTTTTAATATGTGTATTATGATTTTTTTTGTTATTTCATCTTTTAAAGGAATTTCATTTGTATTTAATATGCCAAATGTATTTATTAATTCTTTGATAAACATAACAAATTCTCTTGGTAGTGAAAATGACAAAATTTGTGAAGCTCTATCTTCAATTTGGCGAATTCTTTCTTTCGTTTTTCCTAAAACTTGACCAACATCAGAAAGTGTCAAATTGTCAACTATCCTTAGTTTTAAAGTATTGTATTGGTCTTCCTTTAAGGAAGAAAGACATTTTAAAATTGTTTCTTCAAACATGAATTTTAAAGGCGTGAAAATATAATTAGTTCCAATTTCTTCTAAAATATTTGCTGTTTTATAATTCTCAATATATTTTTTATATAAAAACTCGTCTTTTGTTTCTACGATACTTCGCAATTCTTTATGTGT
>JACXVH010000224.1 GCA_014763515.1 Flavobacteriaceae bacterium | reverse complement strand
TGCAATATTCGTAGCCGAACGATAACCACGATGATGTAATGATGCACCTGACGTATCTAAAGACACCGTAACTAAATCTCTATCTATGTGAATGTGAATTCTTAAATCCGGAAAATCTTTATCAATATTTGGTCTTTTACCCGTTTTCTCACGAAATTGGTCAACAATCGCATCTTTTGTTTTTAATGCTACAAATTGACTATGGGTAAACATATCGGAATGTAAAGTAGTTTCCACAACAAACGTTTGATGCTCGTTTAAATATGCACTCCAATCAATACCTTGAATTCCATTGTATAAACCTTTTTCATTAAACGCTTTAAAAGTCTTAATTGGTTTTAAGATTTTAATAGCAGTTCGCAACGCTAAATTGGCTTTGTACATAAATCCCTTATCACCCATAAAACTCACCACTCGAGTTCCTTGCTCTATTTTTTGAGCTCCTAATTGTTGTAATTCCTTAGCTAATATTTCTTCAAAGCCAAAAAAAGTCTTGGCTACCATTTTAAAGTTTTCCATTCGGTAAATTCAATGCAATTGTTATGCAAAAATACATTAAATTTGTATGTTTAAACCTTTTGTAACAGAATAAATGCCTACAAACGAAAATCAAAAAGAGAAATGGTACGCCTCATGGTTCGATACACCATATTATCACATCTTATATAAAGATCGAGATTATACAGAAGCTCAACACTTTATGGATAATCTAACGCAATATTTAAACTTACCCGATGATGCCAAAATTCTAGATTTAGCCTGTGGTAAAGGTCGGCATTCTATTTATTTAAATTCGTTAGGATATGATGTTACTGGTGCCGATTTATCTAAAAACAGTATTGAATCAGCATCAAAATTTGCTAATGAAAAATTACACTTTAAAGTTCACGATATGCGTGAAACATGTGAAGAAAAATACGATGCAATTTTCAACTTATTTACAAGTTTTGGCTATTTTGAAAGTGATGATGATAATTTAACTACGTTAAAAGCTATTCATAATAGTTTAAATGAAACAGGATTTGCTTGCATAGACTTTATGAATGTTGATTATGTTATTGAAAATTTAGTTCCAGAAGAAATTAAAACGGTTGATGGAATCGATTTTCATATTAAGCGCTATGAAAAAGATAATCATATTTTTAAAGAAATTGATTTTGAAGCAGATGGCAAAAAGCATCATTATACAGAAAAAGTTCAAGCTTTGCGTTTAGAAGATTTTGAAAAAATGATGGAAGATGCTGGCATTTATTTATTAGATGTTTTTGGAAACTACAAACTACAAAAGTTCTTCAAAAACCAATCGGAACGTTTAATTATGATATTTAAATAATGAATTTACAAATTTATATATTTCCCTTTTTATCAGTTGTTATAGGTTACTTTTTAGCTTTATTTTTGAAACCAAAAAGCAAAAAAAACTTAAAATTACTACTAGCTTTTAGTGGTTCTTACCTTTTAGCTTTAACGGTAATGCATTTATTGCCTGAAGTTTACGAAAGTGATTTACACCACGTTGAAGGACACCACCATCATCATAGCAGTCCGATTGGGATTTTTATTATGATTGGAATCATATTCCAAATTATTTTAGAGTATTTTTCTAAAGGTGCTGAACACGGACATGTTCATTCGCATGACCATCACCACAATATGCCTTGGTTATTATTTTTTAGTTTGTGTTTACATGCTTTGTTAGAAGGAATGCCTATCAATCAGAATAATCATTTAGCATTTGGCATAGCCATTCATCACTTCCCTATTGCAATAATTTTGACGACATTTCTACAAAACGCAAAATTAAATAGTAAAGCAATATTATTTTTCATGATAGGCTTTGCATTAATGACACCCTTTGGAACTTTTTTATCTGAAAACTTACATTTTCTAACGCATTATTACACACAAAGCCAAGTTATTGGTAATTGTTCTAGGTGTAGTTTTGGCTTATTTTATGTAAATTAGCTACTCGAAAAAAGAATAAAATGAGCTTCACAAAAACCACTGAACAATCTTCAAAATACGAACATTTAGAAAAAATGTCGGTTATAGAATTGTTGCAAAACATCAATAACGAAGACAAGACTGTTCCTTTAGCTATTGAAAAAGCCTTACCACAAATTGAAATTTTAGTGGAGCAAATAGTTGCCAAAATGAAAAATGGAGGGAGATTATTCTACATTGGAGCTGGAACTTCTGGGCGTTTAGGCATAGTAGATGCTTCAGAATGTCCGCCTACATTTGGAGTTCGTTTTGACTTAGTTATTGGATTAATTGCTGGTGGTGATGCAGCTATTCGTAAAGCAGTAGAATTTGCTGAGGACGATACAGAGCAAGCTTGGAAAGATTTACAAGAATGGCAAATTTCTGAAAACGACGTAGTTGTTGGTATTGCTGCATCTGGAACCACACCTTATGTTATAGGTGGATTAGAAAAATGCAATCAAAATAACATTATAACAGGTTGTATTACTTGTAATGAAGGAAGTCCACTATCTAAAACCGCTCAATATCCTGTTGAAGTAATTGTAGGACCTGAGTTTGTAACTGGAAGTAGCCGAATGAAAGCAGGAACTGCTCAGAAATTGGTGTTAAATATGATTTCTACTACTGTTATGATTCAGCTAGGTCGTGTAAAAGGGAATAAAATGGTCGACATGCAATTGAGCAACAATAAGCTTGTAGATAGAGGTACACGAATGATTATGGAAGAACTTTCGGTAAATTATGACGAAGCTAAAGAATTATTAATTAAATTTGGAAACGTAAGAAACGCTATAAACAATTATAACACAAAATAATCTAAATCAATTATGAAGAAGTTACTTTTTATATTATTCGCTTTAATAGGATTTACTGCTTTTGCTCAAAGAAATATTGGTCCGAAAGAAATTCCGGCTAATAACCCAATCGAATTAACAAAAGGGAAATTCTTTGTAGATGGCGAACAATATTCGGGCTACGACATTAAGAATCATTTAAAAAACAACAATTTAGAAGCTTACAATTTATACAAAAAATCTAAAACTAAATCTTCATTAGGAGGCTTTGCATTAGGTCTTGGTTGTGGTTTAATTGCTGGAGATGCCGTTAAAGCTTTAGTTTCTGATGAAGATTACCCAGGAACGTTTACTTATGTTGGTGCAGGATTAGTAGCAGTTTCAATTCCTATTTTATCTGGAAGAACAAAAAAAATGGAACAAAGTCTTGAAGCTTATAATAGTACTTTATCGAAAGAAAAAACTCTAGGTTTCAACTTTGATGTAAATATTATTACAAACAAAAACGGAATTGGTCTTAATGTAACTTTCTAATGGCAACAGATAAAGAAGTTTTATTTAAAGGTGTTAAAAAATTAGCAGGCTCACTCCCATTTTTATTTATGGGACCTGTTGTAATTAATAGTGCTTTTAAAAACCAAGGCCATCCTTTATATCCTTTTATATTGTTATTAGGTATTTTAATTTGTGTTTTAGCGGTTTATTTACTTTTTAAAGGAGTTACAACTATTACAAAAAGCATGTTTGATGGCGACAGAAATAAGTGATATTTACCTAGAAAGCATAAAAAAGCAAATGCTGTATTATAAAACAATTGCAGAAAAAGCTATTGATCAAATTGCTGCCGAACAATTATTTGTTTCTGTTAATGATGATACCAATTCTATTGCTGTAATTGTAAAACATATGGCAGGAAATATGTTATCGCGTTGGACAGATTTTTTAACTACAGATGGCGAAAAAGAATGGCGCAATAGAGATAGCGAGTTTGAAAATGAGCTAATTACTAAAAAAGAACTTTTAGCTTTTTGGAATAAAGGTTGGGATTGTTTTTTTTCTACTATAAATAATTTACAAGCTGAAGATTTAACCACGATCATTTATATTCGCAATCAAGGACAAACTGTTGTTGATGCGATTAATAGACAGTTAGCACATTATCCTTATCATATAGGTCAAATTGTCTTTTATGCTAAAATGCTTAAACAAACTCCATGGGAAAGCTTATCGATACCAAAAAACAAATCAATTGATTATAATGCAGATAAATTTTCTCAAGAAAAAACATTGAAGCATTTTACTGATGATGAATTAAAAAAATTAAAATAGCCCAGATAGAAGCGATATCCTTTTTTATAAAAAAAGATAAAGCGAACAGCTGGAAAAGCTCCTTATAAATGAAAAATATTGCTTTATTATTCTGTTTAACTTTAGTTTCGTGTTACCAACAAGAAAGAAATTGCACCGATTTTAAAACGGGAAAATTTGAATTTTCGCAGGAAATTGATGGAAAAACCGAAACTTCGGTTTTTGAAAGAAACGACTCGTTACAAATTGAAAATTTTAGAGGGACAGTTGACACTTCTAGTGTGCGATGGATTAACGATTGCGAATTTGTATTGCAAAAATTGCATCCTAAAAACAGAGAAGAGAAAAAATCGATTCATATGAAAATATTGACCACTAATGATAATGGTTATAGTTTTGAATATTCATATGTGGGCGAAACAAAAAAACAACGTGGTGTTGTTAATACAGTAAAATAAAAAAAGCCGGGTAATACTCGGCTTTGGTACTATAACATAAACTGTGTAAGTAGAAAAAATAATGGGGTTTTAAAACCCCATTATTTTTTTGTTTAATTTTAAATTTTACACAGTCTTATGA